>NZ_JJNY01000009.1:0-58529 GCF_000690035.1 Pseudoalteromonas sp. S3431 | reverse complement strand
TAAATAAAAAATTTTTAACGACGTTATAGTGCAATTTAATTCGTTAAATTGATCAAAGATTTATGCAGGTTGGTATTATAGATTATTCAGGCGATAAGTCGCCAGAGAGAAACTTACATACAAAAATAGCTTTACCAAATTCTTCATATGAACGCTTAATTTCGGTATTTAACACCTGCATAACTAAATCGTAATCACCAAAAATTTGCGTTGATAACGTATTAGTAATCACTTTTAAATCTTCGTATTCGTTTAAGCGGTCGATAAAGCCTTTAATAAACGGAATGTAATCTTGGTGAAGTGGATATTTACTGATCTCTACTGATAATTTCATTTTAAACTCTACTTTTTAATTATTTGATTTAAACAAATCATTCAATGCCAGTTCAATACAGTGTAAAATTATACTAACACTCAATTTAACTGAGCTTATTATGGCACGTAGAATAACGTATACGTTTAAAAACCAACCGCGCGAAATTAACTTCGCAAAAGATAAATACCACGACATGTATCAAGCAATTGCTGCCGCCGAAGGTATTGATTTAACAAATTACTTAAGCATGGTACGCCAAATAGAAATGACCTCAAAAGGGTCTGCTTCTGTGCGTAACTTTCGCGACCAAGAATTTGCCCGTATGGGCTTTAGCGACATTTACTTTATAAAAGAGTAAGTATCGCTTATAGCTGTATTAACGCTGATACTCATAACTTACGCGTGGTGTAATATTACATAATAGCTCGTAAGGAATAGTATCAGCGCACAGTGCTATTTCTTCAACGGGTAGCTCAGGGCCCCACATAGTGACTCTGTCGCCAACTTTAATATTATGCTCATTAGCGCCTATATCAACGCTGATCATGTCCATAGCTACGCTTCCTACAATACCATAACGCTGCTTACCAATTATTACCGGTGTCCCCTCTTTAGCATGCCGAGGATAACCATCGCCATAACCCATAGCCACAACAGCTAACTTGGTTGGTTTATCGCTTTTCCAACGACCACCATATCCAACAGCCTCATTAGCAGGCACATCACGCACTGCAATTACGCGCGTAGTTAAACGCATAACTGGTTTTAATTTGTGTTGTTGCCCAATGCTATTTGCCATTGGCGATACACCATAGAGCATAAGCCCAGGACGTACCCAATCACCATGACCGCTTGGCCAGGCAATAATACCAGCCGAATTTGATAAACAATGCGCTTGCTCAATGCCATTCACTAAATTATCAAACAACGTAATTTGTTGAACCGTCTTAGCATTATCAACGTCATCAGCACACGAAAAGTGGGTCATTAAATTAACGGTATTTTTAGCGTTAGGTGTTTTTTGTAAGCGGTTATAAAACGCTTCAAACTGCTCTGGCGCAATACCTAATCGATGCATACCTGTATTTACTTTTAACCAGCATGTTATTGGCGCATCGAGCTTTGCTTTTTCAAGCGCAGCTAATTGGTATTCATCATGAATAATAGTTTGAAAGTTATTAGCGAGTAAAATAGGTAAGTCAGCTTTGTTAAAAAAGCCTTCTAGTAAAACTATTGGCTTTGTTAAGCCCCCAGCTCGAAGGGCAAGCCCTTCATCAATACGCGCCACAGCAAATGCGTCAGCATTATTTAAATGCTGCGCAATCGTTACTAATCCATGCCCGTAAGCATTTGCTTTTAGCACCGCCATTACTTTGCTGTTAGGTGCAAAGCCCTTAACTTGCGCTAAATTATGCGCAAGTGCAGCTAAATTAATTTCAGCAGTGGCTAAGCGCATTAGTAATCGTCATCTACCGCTGGTCCCGCATAGTTATCAAAGCGAGAAAATTGACCTTGGAATGTTAAACGCACTTTACCAATTGGGCCGTTACGTTGTTTACCTATGATGATTTCGGCAATACCTTTATCGGTACTGTCTTCGTTATAAACTTCGTCACGGTAAATAAACATGATTAAATCGGCATCCTGCTCTATCGACCCTGACTCACGTAAATCTGAGTTAATTGGGCGTTTATCGGCACGTTGCTCTAGCGTACGGTTTAGCTGCGAAAGCGCAACAACCGGACATTTTAGCTCTTTTGCTAGCGATTTAAGTGAACGCGAAATTTCAGCAATTTCAAGCGTTCGGTTATCAGCAAGGCTAGGTACGCGCATTAGCTGCAAGTAATCGACCATGATCATACTAATGCCGCCGTGGTCACGCGCAATACGACGTGCACGAGAACGAACATCGGTAGGTGTTAAGCCCGAGGCATCATCAACATACATTTTGCCTTTTTCCATCAACAAGCCCATTGTTGATGAAAGTCGCGCCCAATCGTCATCATCTAACTGACCTGTACGTACCTTAGTTTGGTTAATACGGCCAAGAGACGCTAGCATCCTCATCATAATTTGTTCTGAAGGCATCTCTAGCGAGTAAATTAGCACGGGTTTGTCTTGAGTCATTGCGGCATGTTCTGCAAGGTTCATCGCAAAAGTGGTTTTACCCATAGATGGACGCGCTGCAACAATAATTAAGTCAGAAGGTTGCAGGCCTGTCGTCATTTTATCTAGATCGGCATAACCTGTACTTACACCCGTAACACCATCTTGTGGTGATTGATAAAGCTCTTCTATTTTATCAACGGTTTTTTCGAGTATGTTATGAATACTTTGCGGGCCTTCTGTACTTTTTGTACGTTGCTCGGCAATTTTAAATACTTTGCTTTCGGCAAAATCGAGTAGGTCGTGACTAGTACGCCCTTCGGTATTAAAACCCGCTTCGGCTATTTCATTTGCCACGCCAATCATTTCACGTACAACAGCACGCTCACGTACAATGTTTGCGTAGGCATCAATGTTGGCTGCACTTGGGGTATTTTTAGCAATTTCGGCTAAGTAAGCAAAACCACCAATGCCTGCAAGTTTATTATTTTTTTCTAAACTTTCAGAAATAGTGATTAAATCTATCGGATCGCCAATCTCAGCAAGTGCCGTCATCGCCTCAAAAATTAACTTGTGCGTGCGGGTATAAAAATCCTGTGATACAACAAGCTCAGCTACGCGGTCAAAAGCTTGGTTATCAAGCATTAAGCCACCTAAAACAGATTGTTCAGCTTCTATTGAATGGGGAGGAACTTTAAGAGTATCGACTTGCTTATCTGGTTTGGCCATAACTTCACAGTAGTAAAATTGAATGGCTCTATTCTATCGACTTGCAGGGGCTGTGCAAATAGAAAAGCAGGAAATCTTTCCTGCTTTTTGTAATCGTGATGGGGAATGAGTGTTATTTGGTACGCAGCTCTATTCGCCCACTAATTGTATCCATTTCAACATTTGCATTACCGCCATTAATACTAAACTCTAAATCACTGGCTGGGCCATATTTAGCTTTACTGACTTTGTCACTACTGACTTTGTTAATGATTTTACCATTAGCATGGGCTTTAATTTCAAACTTTGCTGATACACTTTGTGGGAAATAAAAGTCGGCATCACCACTTACTGATTCAAAACGTACATCACCGCCTTTTAAAAGCTCGTTAATCTGTACTTCTGCTTCGCCATTGACCGTATTAATACGTAGGTTTTTAATAGCCGATAGCGTAAATTTTATATCGCCATTTACGTTTTCAAGGCGTACATCATTAGCGCTTGAAGTTGATTTAATATCACCATTAACAGCGCTAAAACGCAGCTCTCCACCTGATTGCCTATCGTTAATTTCACCATTTACGGTTTCAAATTGAATATTACCGTTTAAGTTTTCAGCGTTCACATCACCATTTACAGTGGTGAGCTTAATGTTGCCAGTAATATCATCTACCGTAATTTCGCCGTTAACCACATCAACTTCAGCGCCATTTTTAAGCTCTTTTGCAGTCACCGATACATTTACGCCAGCAAACTCTAAGCTACTGCTTTTAGGCATAAATATGGTTAAGCTTGAGCCATCGCCATTATTACCCCAATTTGATTTACGTGGCATTTTTACAATAAACTGTGTTTTATCGCCATTTGTTTTAAGCTCATAACCCTCGGCTTTGTCATCAAGCTCGCCAGAGACTTTAAATTCGTTTTTATCCCAGCCTGTAATATGTATATCACCGCGTTGGTTTTCAATAAAAATAGTGCCGCCACTTGGTACGTCTATTTGCTTATCTATTTTTTCACCCGCAAATACTGCCAATGGAAATAAGCTCAGTCCTAATAAAATCGCTTTCATGTCGTACTCCTAAATGTGCTGCCAACGTGGCGCGTGCACCTTGTTAATTAAATCAAGTTGTTGTTGATATATTTGCGCTAACATTGTCAGTAGCGCTTGGTTTTGTGGTTCGTTTTCAAGAGCTTGCTTTATTGCTTGCTCAGCTTCTTCCAGTTCTTGTAGCTGCGTTTGCCAGTTAGTGGTCAATGCTTCTTTATTTTCGTATTCAACTAACAAACTATTTTTTTGAGCCGAAAAGTAATCACTTATAGCCACTACGGGCAGTGGTTCAGGTGCTATAAAAAATATATTTACAGCAATTAAAGCAGCCACAGTACACGCAGCTATTGCCGTTAGTTTTGGCCAAATAATAGTTCCTTTTAGGTCCTGCTTATTACTAACCATTGCTCGCTCAATTCCCGCCCACAGGTCTTTTTGCGGCGTAATGTCTTTATCAAGCGTGTTTAATGACTCATTTAAATAGTCGTCAAAATTTGGTTTATTCATTTTCATACCACTCTTGTAATAACTGCCTAGCACGATGATACTGTGACTTACTTGAACCAACAGCCATACCTAATTGCTCCGCGATTTCCTCGTGCCTGTAACCTTCAATAGCAAATAATACAAATACCATACGTGCGCGCTCAGGAAGCCTTACTATTAACTTATCGAGGCCATTTAAGCCTTTGCAGTCGTTAGCTGATTGCTCATCCATACCGCTGTGTTCAATACTTACTACTTTTTGTAACCAGTTTTTTTGCTTGCGCAGGTAACTTATCGCTACATTACTGGCAACACTGTAAAGCCAAGTAGAAAACTGCGAACGCCCATCAAACAATGCTATTTTATGCCATACCTGTACAAATACCTCTTGGGCGGCGTCTTCTGCGTGTGCTTGGTCTGCTAATAAGCGTAAACATAAACCGTATACTCGTTTTATATGTAACTCATAAAGCGTTGTGTATGCGCCTTGATCACCCGATTTAACTCGCTCAATGAGTGCAGCTTCGCACAAAAGCGTTGGTTCGGGTTTAACGTGTAACATCCGTGATGCCGCCTTTTAATTATTATTGTTGAATTGCTATTTAAGTGTATTGATAAGTTAGACGTAATGACAGTTCGAAAAGGTTTAAGGAGAATGAAAGAATAATTGAATAAAAAAGGGGCTTATACGAGGCTTTATACCAATTCGCTTAATTAAGTGATCTATTTTGAGGATGGAAAAACGTGTTGATAGCTAGACAAAAAATTCGCTATTTAGTTGTTCTCGGCAATTGCTCCTGCATTGCTCTACCTTCTGCATCCATGCAGTCGTAAATGAGAATTTTTTAACACAGGTAGCGACACGTTTAGCCCCGCAAAATGATTAAGTATTATTGCGGATTAGTATTATTTAACAGTGCCCTTAACTAATAAAGTTAGCCAAATTATAGGCACAAAAAAGCCGTGCTAATAGCACGGCTTTTGTCGCTTAATTAAAAATTAAGCTTCAGCGATTACGATTACTTTGATAGTAGCCGTTACGTCTGAGTGAACTGAAATTGATACGTCAAATTCACCTGTCTCACGGATAGTACCTAGAGGCAAACGAACTTCTGACTTAGCAACTTCAACACCAACAGCTGAGATAGCGTCAGCGATGTCACGAGTACCGATTGAACCGAATAACTTACCTTCGTCACCAGCTTTAGATACTAATGTAACTTCTGCTAATGCTTCTAGTTTTTCAGCGCGTGCTTGTGCAGCAACTAACTGTTCAGCGATTTTCGCTTCAAGTTCTGCACGACGAGCGTCAAACGTTTCAATGTTAGCTTTAGTCGCAGGAACTGCCTTACCTTGAGGGAAAAGGAAGTTACGTGCGAAACCAGATTTAACTACAACCTGTTCACCTAGGCTACCTAGGTTAGCGATCTTATCTAGTAGAATAACTTGCATGTTTCTACACCTTTTAAAAACTGTTAATCCGCTGCTTACTTATGTAAGTCAGTGTATGGAAGAAGGGCTAAGTAGCGAGCACGCTTAATAGCAGTTGCTAGCTGGCGCTGAAATTTAGCGCTAGTACCTGTGATACGGCTAGGTACGATTTTGCCACTTTCTGTAACATAGTTTCTAAGAGTAGCTAGATCTTTGTAATCGATTTGTTTTACGCCTTCCGCTTTAAAGCGGCAGAACTTACGACGTCTGAAATAACGTGCCATGAGATTAATTCCTCAAATAATTCTTTCGATATGCTGAGCATGCAAAACCAATTGGCTAAGGCCGTTACGACCTTCGTGGCGATTTAAAAAACCACTCACTTGCAATGCCTGCCCAACGTGCAAATGTTGAGTCTGTTGTTGCATTTGCTTTCCACTGGCAACTACCTGAAGCCTCACGTAACTATTACGGTTAAGGTCTGCTTCGGTTTGCATCGATTTATGTTCTACAACAAAAATACAATGCGGGATGCCAGCTGGGCTTTGGCTAAACTTGGGCGTTTTACAAACTACCCCAGATATAACCAGCTGATTCATAAAAGGGCTAACCATTTATATTTACCGCCAGTTAAACGCCATGCTTGGACTCAAAACAATTAAGCAGCTGGTGCTTCTTTCTTCTCTTCTCTTGCAAGAGGAGACGCTTCAGTTTCAGCAGTTTTAGTGCGGATAACTAAGTTACGAAGCACTGCATCGTTGTAGCGGAAAGTAGTTTCTAGCTCGCTGATTACTTCAGTTGGTGCTTCAACGTTCATTAGAACATAGTGAGCTTTATGAAGCTTGTTAATTGGGTAAGCCAATTGACGACGGCCCCAATCTTCAAGACGGTGGATAACACCACCAGCTTCAGTGATAGAACCAGTATAACGTTCGATCATACCAGCAACTTGCTCACTCTGATCTGGGTGAACCATGAATACGATTTCGTAATGACGCATGGATATTCCTTACGGTTAATAGAGCCTTCTACCGTTTCGGCCGGTCGGTTTAAGGCAAGGAATTAATAGTTTAAAAGCCGAAATGAGCGCGCATTTTACGCTTAGTAGGATAATTAAGCAAGCAAGTTTTTAAAGCTTTTATAGATAAGTGTATATAGGTAAGTATTACGAGCTTTGCTCGTCGCGTCAGCAAGCTGTACGCCTACAGGTAAAGCTAAACTTGGGGTTTAATATTTATTGTAGACGCCGAGCTTGCTCGCGTGAAAAGCGCAGCTTTTAATCAAATCGTTTATTCTAGTTACGCTTACAACCAAAAAACATTACGAGCTTTGCTCGTCGCGTCAGCAAGCTGTACGCCTACAGGTAAAGCTGAACTCGGGGTTTAATATTTATTGTAGACGCCGAGCTTGCTCGCGTGAAAAGCGCAGCTTTTAATCAAATCGTTTATTCTAGTTACGCTTACAACCAAAAAACATTACGAGCTTTGCTCGTCGCGTCAGCAAGCTGTACGCCTACAGGTAAAGCTGAACTCGGGGTTTAATATTTACTGTAGACGCCGAGCTTGCTCGCGTGAAAGCGCAGCTTTTAATCAAATCGTTATAGTTACGATTACAACCAAAAAACATTACGAGCTTTGCTCGTCGCGTCAGCAAGCTGTACGCCTACAAATAAAGCTAAACTCGGGTTTAATATTTATTGCAGACGCCGAGCTTGCTCGAGTGAAAAGCGCAGCTTTTAATTAAATCGTTTATTCTAGTTACGCTTATAACCAAAAATTAAGCACTTATGATTCAATCAATATGTTGTTTAAAATATAGCCTTGCCATTTATTTAACAGCAATTTATTCTAGGTTACAGTTGATGTAGTCGCATAAAAGGTGATCAATAAAATATAAACTAAAATCAAAAGGATTTTTAAAATGATATCACTAACATCACTTGATCGCGTTGTTCCTTCCTCATATTTAGCACCAGCTAAAGCCCACGACTTACTCGAAAGCCTATCTTCTGCCGCAAATTTAAAAAAGTACTTTAATATTGATGAAGCAAATAGCACTAAGCTTTCTGATATTATTACTTTGGTTAACAGTGCTTATGGAATTATTAAAGACCCCAATATAGATGACCTAGTCGAGGAAATAAAAAAGGTCATTGAAAATATAGTCGTACTTTTTTCAGCTGAACAAATAAAAAAAATTAAAAGCTCTGAAATTTATCAAGAAGCCTATAAAGCATTTCAACTTTGGTCTGTTCTTGAAACACCAATTGGTGAACAAACTAACGGATTAAAAAAAGAGTTTGAATTTACTAAAGAGCACAAATCAAAAATTGATCAACTTAGTGTTGGTGTAACAGCTGGTGCCTACGGTGAATTTAGTATCTCTGTTTTAAATGACACAAAGCGCCCAACATTTTTATCCAAAACACTTCCAAATGGGTTTTGCCTCGTCAATCAAGATGTAAAAGCTGCCTATGATATTAATGTATCAACATCAACCTCTGCTAATATTTTTAAAATAGGTGCCGGTTTAGATAAATCAGGTAGTGTGGAGTTTGATTCGTACTACCAAGTAAATGAAGAAACTACTAGCTATAAAACCCTGTGGAGTATGTTTAAAAAACCAGTTCGCCCTTGGAACTTGAACGATATAAACACTCAATTAGTCAAGCGTACTAGTAGTGATGCTAGAGAGGGATATCGTGCATTTTCAATTAAAATGGCATCTTCTCTAATATTATCTGGCGAATTAGAAATTGGAAAATCGCTCGCTTCAAAAACAAATCTTAAAGGGCATCTTATTGGAGTAGACGCCTCCGTAGCAGTCTCACTTTCAAGGCGCCAAGAAATAGCTGGTGACTTGGAACTTGATGTATATCGTAATGATCAACAGCAAATAGAACTATTACTAACTTTAAGAGAAACAGAGCAGACAAAAAACACCTTAAAACTAGCACTTGAAGCAGAAATTGAAGGAATGGATGCACTCGCCAAACAGTACATAGAAATGCTGCTTGGTAAAGGTAATGAACTGGTTAGTAAGCTTGAGGAATACAGTAACCCTGGCCAAATCTTGGTTGATGACATATTACATACAATTGATGAAGATACATGGTACAAGCCAATAGCCGAAATCACACTAGGACAAAATGAGATCGATGATGTAATTAAAAAGTTACTTGATGATGAGCTAATCGTGCAATTCAATAAGACATTGCTCTCAACAGAAGCGGCCCCAGACGACTTAGCAACATCTATAATTAATAGATTACTGAGTTTATTTGGCGTTGTGCAATCAAATGCTGACCCTATTTTTATGGCTGCTCAGCACAAGTCAGAAAAATATCTGTCTGAAAAAATAAAAATATTACAGCAAAAACTTCGTGAGAAAGCGGATGAGTTTGCTAACGATTTAAAAGAGAAAACAGCTTCCCAACTAAAACCTATCGCTTCGCTCGGCGATGACGTAGCACAGACGATTGCTAATTTTGATCAAAATATAGAAGCTAATTTTAATCGTGTAATAAATCGATACCAGATATTTAAAAAGAACATCACTGAAAAATTAGAAAAAGCAGCCAACATTAAGTTTGGTCTTAATTTAGAATCGATTAAACAACAACGTTTATTCGAACTTCAAAAATTAAAAATAACAATCCTCCAACCAGAAAATAAACAAGTACAAACCTTATTCCGCTGTTTAGCGATAGGCGACGGGAAAAAAGCCTCATTACTTATGCAAGCATTAAACAGAGCGGGTGCAATAAACTTAATACCTATCACTACACGGTTTGAAACAGCACTTAATAGTTCAACTCGGCTGGGCCTAAACATTATTGGCTTTGATATTAGTAAAGTACGCGATATTAATCGAGACTTAACGGTTGAAGTTGATGCCAATGGTAACTTATATGTTAAACACGATTACACCATTAAAGGAACTGCATCAGGGCTTTCAGAATCCAGACAAGCAAAATTAGGAATCATCTTTGGTGTTGCGCAATCAGCATTAGATCCCGAGTTTAATGGTGCTATTTCACTTGAATATACAAATCAAGATAACAAACTGCACAATTTAAGAGAGATTGAAGACTTCTTTGATTCCCTTGATTTGTCGACCCACCGTCATGCCGACTCTTTACCAATAGATGTACCCATACTTATTCCCGAGCAAAATATAAAAGTCGCAATTAGTCGTTATCAACATAGTATTGAAAACAGCAACATTTATACTAGTAGCGTCATAGCAATGACGATGCGTTCTGGGCATGAAGTCTATGCACAATTTGAACAGCTAAATGGCGATAAGCTATATCATAATGCAGCACGTTATTTAATTTACTTACAAAGTGGTTCGCCTTTTGAAAGGAAAGTTATTTTTAATATACTGCATTTATATGCCCTAAAAGATGAATCATATAATGATCTAAGTATATTGTTTGACCATTTATTAGATGGGGATTCTAGTAGAACCGTTGATTACCGTCGTATTAAAAAAGATTTAAAAAATACAGATAAATGGGATGACTATCTTGCGCTTGTCCCTGATTCTCAAAATGGTGCCAATGCAAATAAGTCGTGGAAGGGAGTAGCTAAACGCCTTACAACCATTGGAAAAGCTGCAAGAGCGCTAAAGCGTTTTCCAACAACATTAAAAAATGTAAAAAAAGCAGTTAAAGCATTTGATGCCAGTACAAACCATTTTGAAACGCTAGAAAAACTAAATCAAACCTTACTAAAACTCACTCACGAATTGGAAGAAGACTTAGATTATTGGATTGGGGTTAAAAGCATAACGCAAAACCTGATAGATGATTTATTCTCAAAATTAGGATGGGGTAAAGCAGGAATAAATACGCGTTTACTTATTTTTTGTATTTTACTAGAGGACTCTATCGAACATGAGAGTTCACTATTTTTAACGACCATCACGTTAAGTAATCAGTCCAACAATAGAGAAATCATTAAAATTTGATAATTAACCTGAATTCTGGTTAAGATACTTACTAACCTACTGAATTATATTGATATTTAAATTTATTTTCTCTAGCCAGAGATTTTCAGTGAAAACAAGGCGAATTTACGCGTCAATAGCTGACCTATTGCAAGTAAATTCAACGCAGTGAGCGCTGAAAATAGTTGCTTGAGGTAGATTTATTATCCAGAGTTCAGGTTAACTAGCGGCCCATAATAAGCTCGCTTACTATAGTTATTGTTTAGGGTAATTGGAAGGGAAAAATGCTTTTTTAGCATCTTCATCAAACTCTTTTTTAAAGGCTATATCAGTACCAATTACGCGTGCACGTGCAACCGCTGGGCGGCTATCAATGCTTTCAAACCAACGTTTAAGATTAGGATAAGGCGCTAAGCCCTCTTCACCTAATACAACCGACGCTTTATCAATCCACCCCCATGCAGATACATCAGCAATGGTATATGTATCACCCACAATAAAGTCACGACCTTCAAGGTGCGTATCAAGCACTTCGTAGTGACGCTGTGCTTCACGCAAATATCGATTAACCGCGTAATCAAGCCCTTCTGGCGCCATATGTCTAAAGTGTACACTTTGCCCAGAATACGGACCCAAACCAGATGCAATAAACATTAACCACGACAGCATTTCAGCGCGGTCATCGGCCTTCCCCTCTAGCTTTGCATATTTTTCAGAAAGGTACATTAAAATAGCATTCGAATCGAACACACGCGTTTCACCATCAACAATGGCAGGTGCTTTAGCGTTTGGATTAATTGCTTTAAATTCAGGTGTATGTTGCTCACCTTTCAAAGTATCAAGAGGAACAAGCTCAAACGGCAAGCCTGTTTCTTCTAAAAAGAGTGCCACCTTCATTGGGTTAGGCGTATGGTGAAAATAAAATTTAATCATGTAAAGTCCCTCAATAATTGAACAATGATTAAAGCACAACTTGAGCGGGTGTTCAAATTAAGTTTTTAATAGATAAATATACGGTTAAAACGTGATTTAATTGTGAGTATTTCGTGATACTTCATCTACAAATATCACTTATGCTACAGACAGTATAAATCTTTTCGAGAAGTAACATGCCTTTTAAAACACTGTCTCAATCGCTTTTTCCAGCATTGGCTGGGTTAATAATATTTTGCTCTCAAAGCCAAGCTGCTGAGCAAGTAACCATTACAAGTACAGCTAATCCAACTACCTTTTTAGAGCTTTACACATCGCAAGGCTGCAGTAGTTGCCCACCAGCAGAGCGCTGGATTTCAACGTTTACAGATGATGAAAAACTATGGACTGATTTAATCCCTATTAATTTTCATGTTACTTATTGGGATTATTTAGGATGGAAAGACCCCTTTGCCTCTGCTGTTTTTAGTAAAAGACAACGCACCTATAAAGCCTTAGGTAAAAGCCGTATTGTAGCAACACCCGGGTTTATGGTTAACGGCAGCGGATGGCAAGGTTGGTTTTATAAACAAACCATACCTATAACTAAAACCCCTTATTTAGGTAATTTAAAAGCGACTATAAACAACAGTAAAATTAACCTCGAATACGATACCGTTAATACCAAAGATGATACTAACCAAAACTTAACAGCTCATGTAGCTCTGTTAGGCTTTGGTATAGAAACACAAATACACAGCGGCGAAAACGCAGGCCATAAGTTAAAACACGACTTTGTCGTTATAGGTTACGAGCAAAGTAACATGCAAACTAAGCAGCAATTATCATTAACTGACTTAACCCTGCCTCGCGCTAAAAAAATATCGCCAACAAAGCAAGCATTAGTGTTTTGGGTATCTAAAAAAGGCGACCCGACTCCACTGCAAGTTGCAGCAGATTGGTTTTAATATGGATAAAATAAAAAGCTAAAGTTTAAAAAGTATCAGCTGTTTAAAATCTATCTCAAAAAAGTCTAAAAGTAGGCCACCATAATGCCTTTAACTATACAACTTGTTAGTAATCCACTCATGGTCATATACGTAAATATAAAGCGTTGCTAGGTATCTCTTTTTAAAACAAAAGAGACTAAAAATAGGGTCGCGATAATAACCACACTCAGCACAACTCCATAAATAAATGAGCCGCAAAAATGTGATAAAACAGATAAGGAGAGCGCGGTTAAGTTAGTGCCAAAGAATGCTATTGGTTCTTTAACTTTTCGTAATAAAGCGAATAGGAATATGGCGAAAGTTAGGTCATATAATAGAATAACAGCTGTATGTTGCAGTACTGGCTAATTCAAATCACATAAACACTATTTTTATCAACGTAAAACTGACATCCAGAGCTCTAAATACTGCACTCCCAGAGTTTAAAAAGTTTTACCCGATTAAAAAAGTAACTTACTAAAAAATTTACTGCTGACTCAATAACCACTCTTTTGGCGCTTGCCCCGTTTTTTTCCTAAATACACGGGCAAGTGCGGAGCCATTTTCGTACCCAACTTGATTAGCCACTAAATCCATATTTTGATTTTTTAAAATAAGCTTTTTAGCAACCGATAAACGCCAATCAGCCAAATAGTCAGCCGGTGTTTGCTCAATTACTCGCTTAAAGGTATCGGCAAATTTAGAACGCGACATACCACACTCCTCAGCCATAGCGCTAAGCGACCAGCTTTGCTCTGGGGTTTGATGTATTTTAATTAATACCTTAGCCAACTGAGGATGGGCAAACCCTGCCATCATTCCGCTTTTAATTGTGCCTTCTTCTAGTACTTTTCGCAGCACACTAATTAAAAATACATCGCATAAGCGATCTATAATTAAATGCTTACCGCTGGCGTCTTTAAATGCCTCATCAAAAATCCAAAAAGCACTTTGCGCTAATAATCCATCACCCGTTAATTCGTAATTTAAGCAATAAGGCAGCGCCTGCAATAAAGGGCTATGCCCACCGCTTTGATAGCTAATTTGTGCACACACTAAATCAGCCCCCTCCCCCTTATCCGAAAATAAACAGTGCCCTGTAGAGTGAGGAAAAAATATAACCGAAGGCTTAGACAAAACGACTTCGAAGCCATTATTACTGCGCACTTTTAACGTACCTGAGCGCAATAAATGTAAATGCCCAACACCTTTATCGTCACTAAAGTCGCTAGTACCACACATGTTCCCACTAAAAAACACATTGGCATTAAGTGAAAAATGCCTCAGCACACTCGAAAGTACGTCCATAAACGCCTCTTTGGATTATTGGTATGAAAATGCAGACTAATAGACGCATATTAACCAAACAATAACGATAAAGTACAGTTGAGTTTTAAACAAACACACTAATTAAATTCCCCTTTGGAGATACACATGAAATTTTCGACACTCACTAGATCAGCTTTTTTTGCAGCATCGGTACTTGCAAGTTCACTAAGCTTTGCAGCAGACATAGACACAAATGCCGACGTTAACGACATTGCAATTAGTGGTTACGATACCGTTGCTTACTTTACCCAAAACAAAGCGGTAACAGGCAGTTCTGAATATACTGCAACGCATAAAAATGCCATTTATAAGTTCAGCTCAGCTAAGCACCGCGACTTATTTAGAGCTAACCCAGAAAAATACGCCCCACAATTTGGTGGCTTTTGTGCATTTGGTGTATCAATGGAGAAAAAGTTTGACGTAGATCCAGAGGCTTTCAAAATTGTTGAAAACAAACTTTATTTAAATCTTGATAAATCGGTTCAAAAACAATGGCTAAAAGACGTACCAGGCTTTATTAATTCAGCCGATTCAAACTGGTTTGACATAAAAGACAAAACAGCCAAAGAGCTTTAATTAGTAAAATTTAACTTAAATATAATATTATGAGGTTGCTTTAGCTTACGCCAGCAACCTTAAGTTTAGTGCGTTTTAGAATTAGTAAAAGAGAGTTTTATGTTGAAATCGTTGTTAGTTATTATAAGTGTTACCTTTTTATCGTTCAGTGCACACGCAGATAAAGCCTCTGATAAAGTCGCGATAAAAGCTGCAGTAAACGACTACTTTCAGGGTCAAGGTGAGGCGAATAAAGAGCGTTTATTTCGCGCATTTGCAGCAGAGCACGCAACAATGGTTGGTGTAGTAAAAAACGACGACGGTAAAAACGTTATTAAGTCGTATAAAGATATGACCAGTGTGCTTAACCAATGGGCATCAAACAAAAATCCAGCGGGTGGAAACCTCGATGGTGAAATTATTAGTATGAACATAGTTGACGATCGTTTAGCTGTTGTTTTATTTCGTTCTACTAACCGTTTTTATGATGCACTAACATTATCTAAATTAGATAATGAATGGAAAATAATCGCTAAAGCTTACATTTTGCAATAACTGTTAAGCCAGTAATCGCCGTTATAAATTTTAGCCTATTTATTTAATCATTAACTTGGTTCAAATATTACTTTGATTTATTTAACAGCGATTTTAAATCAGCAAACGGAGAATGCGTTGCAGCCTCTACTTTTCGCTCTGTAGTCGACCCGCCATACATAATGTGTTCGTGGTATTTATTGTGCTCATTATCGTGGCAATAAATACACAATAACTCCCAATTACTGCCATCCTCAGGATTATTACTGTGGTTGTGATCAACATGATGCACCGTTAACTCACGTAAATTAGAGTACTCAAACTCACGAGCACAACGCCCGCATACCCAAGGGTACAATCTTAAGGCTTTTATTCGATAGCCTTCCTCTTGCTTCACATAAGCTTGAGGTACATCGTTATTCTTACTCATAATATTCCTGCTAAATTCACTATTACGGTGCTCAATACTAAAAAACTTAATTACTGACAAGTCACCAAAAGAAGTATCTATATACCGGCCTGTTTGTTCTCAAGCGCGTAGTACGACCATAAGTTTTTTATTGTCGGAAGTCCAAGAAATTTCACCGCTGTATGTCGCTACCCAGATCTTTTAAACCTAGATCTGGATTTGTATTATTGAAGGTATAAGAGTTGTGTTGGCCAGATAGCTCAAACTTAGTTGAACATGTATTTTTCGAGAAAATTGTCCTAACTAATTGCCGCCTAAATTGCTAGCCGTGCCTTGCAGCCCTTCAAGCGTTTGATAGTTAAAAGTGATGTTAGAATTTTTAAATTTTCTATAAGAAAGCAGTATATCTTGTGTTTTTGTTTCAACATCATCTTCAAAAATATCGGCTGAATAACCAATTTCAATGTCGTTAATAGCAAAAAAACGCCCAGCCAAATCATCGTATAGTTATGTGTACTGACTTTAAATAAAGCTCTTTATCTAACTTTTTTAAGTGCTTTCAAAACCAGACTTACTTACACGCTTAATTAGATCCGGAAAAAACGCTAGAAACACGGCTTCTAATTCATCGTAGTTACGCGCTATATCATCAGCCGCGCCCGAAAAAGTGTTAGTGAAACGAATACGCTTGGCAATATTATCAAGTGCTAGCCCTATTCCATCAATGGTTTCGTATTCTTTAAACCAATCGTTTTTAGTCATACTTGTTATAACATGCTGCATACGCGTTGGCATAACAGGTATGCGCTGATTTAAAAGCTGGTAGCCGGTGTACTTAAACTCACTTAAAGATTGCTTGCTAAAGTGTTGCCAATGCACAATTAAAAAGTAATCAAACACCACATCAATAGCCACACCAGCAAATCGCTTACGCTCGGGTGAAAAGTACTGCTTGGCGTGTTTAACTAAAGGATGGGAGTCGGTAAATTTATCGACTAAATAGTGGTTATCGAGCCCATTTTTAACCGTGTTTGGTAAGTGTTCTACATGCCTTTTACCACCAAAGTCGCCCAATAAGTTCCCAAAGTGAGAATCGGCTGTAGGCTGTGCTAAATAAAGGTGAGCTAAATAATTCAAAGTGTTCTCGGGCTTGGTATTAATACAGTTAAAATAATAACTTAATTGTAAGCGCTACTTAAAGTGAGATTTATGCCTAATCAAAAGCAAAATAGCATAAAAAAGGTGAAACTAAGTTTCACCTTTTTTATTAATTTTGAAACTAATTAATTAGCATTACGCTGTAGAAACATTACTTGCGCCTGCATTGTTAAGTATTTCTTCAATAGCATTTTTGTTGTCACTATCGTACTTAATACCAATTAATATAGAGCCTTTTTCAATGGCATCTTCGTAATACTTAATTTCATGCTCAGGGATAAACGCACCAACTGCGGCCCCTAAAGTACCACCTACTGCAGCGCCTGCACCACCAGCAGCAAATGCAGCGACTAATGGCCCGGCAACTAATAAGCCTGTACCACCGGTTGCTACAGTCCCTACGGCAGTAAATCCACCAATAATTGCAGCAAGAATACCACCTGAAGCTGCGCCTATAATGCCGCCCTCGGCAGCTTTAGTACCTTCGTCTACAGCAAAATCTTCCTTTGCGTATGAGTCGTTGGCTACAATGCTTATGTCAGCTTCGTTGATACCTAAAGCTTCTAATCTGTAAATTGCGAGTGTTGCTTGTGATGCACTTTCGAATAACCCAGTAATAACGGTACTCATAATAACTCCTTTATTTATTTAAGAGAATACACTTACTACTGAGCAAAACTCGAACCAAATAAATTATTATTTTAAATCAATGAGATAAATTAAAATCCAGTTCTAACATTCTTATTATTAAAGTAAAAATTACTAAATTTTGTAAAAAACTCCTACCCATATAATTACACTCATCAACAAGTAGTGCGCGTTTTTATATAAATAACATGAACTCTAGTTAAGTAGATCCCAGAGTTCACTTACAGCACATAAAGGTATTGATGCCCTGTGGCAAGCATGAATAGCGTAACTATAAATAAAAACGAGCTTCCAAGTCACCATGCCCTGGACATAAGCAACTGACGAGTAATTTATTTCATGACGTTTACGTTCAAATCACTTAATTGCCTCCGGCATCAAACGTAATGATCGGGGCCAGAGAAAGCGAAGACTCCTTCCTTTTCACTGTAATCTGTACCACTGCAATCCTAGGGCGAAAAAACCTTAAACAAGGTTTTAGTCATTGCCTAAATTAATTGCCCAACAAAGTTAACACTATTATGGGCTAGGATTGGAAATACCAAGCTCCCCGTTCGCTCTCTTAGCCACAGTAAAATAAAACCATAACCTCCGGTTAATAAAATAGAGGTAAACGAAAAGTACCACTCACCAGCGCTAAACATAACGCCGTGCACCAAGCCAAATAACAAAACTAAAAGTAATCCACCTATATTTATCGGCGCGCTCGCCAAACTGTATCGCTTAGATACTATTGCCAAGGAAATACAAAATAGTAAGACCCCTCTAAACATCGGTTCTTCGTCAAACCCTGGCATGGTTGCTTGATAAAGTAATGTTTCTAAATCATAGCGAGGCTCGCCACTCCAGAACCATGAAACAATGACTTGGAGAACTACAAACAAGCACAGAACAATAAAAGCAGGTTTTAAAGAACCTTCACTTTGTTTGAAAGTAAAACCAGCATCAGCAATACGAAAGCCATGTTTATATTTCGCTAAGGCTAGGATTGCACTCCCCCACAGGATAATTACAGCTATTTTTCCTGACCAATTCCAAGACATATCAGTAAAAAATATATCCAAAGGAATTACCTCGGCGCCTCTAAATAGAGCAAAAACGTAACACGTAAAAATGCCTAATGAGATTAAAGACCACGTTATATTTATATCGACTTTATTAAATACTTTTAATGTTAAAGCTAAAATTAAGATAGCACCGACATTTGCAAATACGGCTATGAATGCATCTTCCATGTATACCTCTTTAGTAAAAGCGCATTGCTTCTTACTTTTATTATTGTTTAAGTAGTTTCTAATACTAATCCTAAATTGGATATTATTAAACAACTACTTAGTTAGTAAAGTAGCCTTAGGCTTCATAAATTACAGAGGCGTATTTGGAGAGCTTTTGTAAACGCAGTAAACTTTGAATAAAATTTTATACCTTGAGCGAAACACTTAAGCACTGGCGGTAGAATCCGCTTATTGAGCTATCACCCAACGCATCGGCAAACTATGCGCCAACAACGAATAACATTCACATTTATCTATAGCTCTGTTTGTTACATTAGCTATGCGTTGGGTTTCGTTTAACTCAAATCAACCTACGGTTGTTGCTTGCCTACAAGCTTGCGTATAATGGCCCCATTCCGGCTGCATTTTTTAGCCGCTAACTTGGATTTTAATAATGAAAAAACTCTCTGCGGTGCAAATAAAACAGCAAGCACTTGTACTTAATACAGCTGAAAAATTAGAAGAACTAGGCCGCGCTGAGCTCCCAGGCATGCTGCAATGCTGGTTTGATGTTCAATATCATTTATTTCCAAGTTCACTACTTTTGTGTTTTCAGTTTGAAAGCGAGCAAGCCTTAGCGGCCGCAGAGCCAAATTTATTAAAATGGCAAAAACGCTTAAGTGGCGAAATGCTTAAAAAAGGCGTTATTTTAAAAGATATGCGCAAGCATTTAATATTTACGCTCAAAGGGCTTGATGACTAAATTAGGCTTAGGTAATAGTGAGCAATCCCAACTAAAACCCATGATTAAAAAAGTGGATACTGCCACGCTCGTTTATAAATCGATATTTGGATCTGTAATACGAGCAAAAACCAGCTTAAGCTTATCTAGCGGCAATCGATTACTGAGCTTCTGATATTGCCCTGGGATCAACTGCTGATCTTTTTGTTCAGCAACCACAAATGAAAATACATAGTTGCCCTCTACCCCCATTCTTAAATCACTAATAACAACCTGTTCATTTTGCTGATAAACACCGTAAAGCCCTTTGGTAAATCGTTTTAATAACACGATCTGCTTTGCATCATTGAGCTTAGTTAACAACGCGTTTTCTGTAGGGTAAAATTGAATATCAACGTTTTTAACTTCATCAAACACAGATACATAAATCTCATAATGACCTTGCTTAGTAATAGCCACAGCGCGCCACAGCAAAGTATTAAGCGGAGTCGGCGTGCTTTCAAAATGTGAGAATGTGATATTTTTTTGATTCAGCGCCTGATAAATTTTACTATTAATGTGGTATTTAGCCGCAAAGCCCCAAATTAAATACAACGAACTAATGACTAACGCGCTCGTGTTTATAAGTTGTGCATGCGGTCGCATACGTGCAAAACACAGCGCTATACAAGACAACACAAGAGGCAAAGTATACGCAGGGTCAATAATAAATATACTCGAAATACTAAAAGGATATGTCGACAACGGCCATAACAACTGCGTACCGTAAACGGTAAAATTATCGAGTAATGAATGCGTACTTAAAATTAAAAAAATGCCAGCCGACCAACGCGTCATCGTTATACATTTAGCCCAATTCATTTTGAGTAAAAGCCACGCAAATAAGGGGCTCAATAACAGTTGTATAAACAAAGAATGACTAAAGCTACGATGATAAACAAAATTTTCAACATCGCCACCAAAATTAATTAGCACATCTAAATCTGGTAAAGTGCCAAACGCCGCCCCAATTAATAAAGATTTGCGACCTAATTTACTGCCCAATGTTGCATAAGCAACTGCACTGCCAAGCACCACTTGTGTGAGTGAATCCAATTAAATCCCCTTTTTTCAAATCAATTAAAGCACGCATTATAATGTACTGCTTCGCAGGCTCTGTCGATCTTAAAAAATAGACACTTGTTGGGTTTGGCAAAATATACATTAGCGAGAAAGACGCAAAGTGAGACCCCTCAAGCGACTCATTATCTATTGCATCGTGTTTGGATTAGTAATTAAAAAACACTAAATCACTGTGTTATAAAATGAAAAAGGCAAGATACAAAAAGCTCAAGGTGGCATTTTGGCGATAAATTTGGAGTAGTAAGATTTACCTCGTTTAAATTTGTAAGCCCTGAATACGTATGTAATGGGTATCTATCGCACCACCTGAACAGTAACATAATTATAACGTATATTTAACGAGCGATGATTTTTGTCTATGTCTTCATATATTTCTCATTTACAAGCCTTTAGAGGCATTGCGATTTTAAGTATTGTCGCAGCACATGCGTGGTCATTTGCTATTTTTTGGACTGGCGATTTAGATTCCCTCGGTTTAAAAACGCTTTTTTACTCAACTGAACTATTGTTTCACGGCAGCACACTATACTTCGCCATTATCTCGGGATTACTTTTCAGCAAAATTTTACAGAATAAAGGGTGGATTTCATTTTATAAGAGTAAAATACTAAATGTTGTTTTACCCTATGTTGCCGCAAGCACAATAGCGACAGCTGTGTACTGGCAATATTATCTTGCCGATGGTGCAGCAACCGATATATCGTTTATTATCACAGTCGCCACAAACCTAGTATCCGGAACCGCAGCTATTCAATTTTGGTACATCCCGATTTTATTAGTACTTTTCATATTGACACCATTGCTAGATTTTGTGAATAAACGCACACCAAAGCTGATGTTTTTTCTTGCATGCGTGCCCTTGGTTATATCCCGCAGCGCCTTTCCTGATTTTCTAAGCATGCAGAGTTTGGTGTATTTTTGTGGTGCATATTGTTTCGGAATGATAATAGGGAGTCATTACGAAAAGACAATGGCTAAGGTCAATCAATATAAAACGTGGTTAATCGCTTTTATTGCCTTGATCAGCGCAGCCATCCTTACCCAATATATTAATGAATATAAAGTAGATGGGTGGTATTCATCTCGACAAACTCTTTTCTACATTCAAAAAATATTAGCTTGTTTACTACTCTTAAAGTGGCTTCAAAATATTGAAACACGTCTACCCAAAACCATATGCAACATTGGTGAATATTCGTTTTCTATTTATTTTTACCATGTTTTCTTCGTTGGTTTTCTAATTATGGGCCTGCAAGACTATATTCAAAGTCATCGAGATGCTTTCATTATCGGCTTATTAGGTATTGCAAATATGATTATTGGTGTCGGTGCAACGATGGCCTTCGCATGGCTAATAAAGAAACCAATAGGGCGACACTCACGGAAGCTAATCGGTACCTAACGTATTGGTACAATTAAATAAGGGTTGTGGTGAGTACTTGTCGTTCGGATAAAAATGTGGGGTTCCTCAAGGTTTGGTCCTTTTGGATTTCAAGTAAAAAATTTGTCATGCCAAACACCGCCTACTAAAAAAGTAACTTAACAGTAAAGTGGAGTGCTTATGTTACGGTGTCATTAATTGAGAGCATTGGTGTTATCCAATAAACCTTCATAACTATTAAAAGCAAAAATATCATAATTTATAAGGCCACAAATGTGGCCTTATAATACAAAATTAAACGTAATTATTAATCTAATTCAGCATTTAAAAATACATATACGTAATTACTAAATTCAGGCTTAGTTAAATGCCCGCCTTCAGTAATCGTATCTAAAAGCTTTGCATAACTGTTTGCATCAGTTGCATTACCTGCGTAACCAAACAGAAATAATGTGAGTTCTTCTAATATAACTTCATCAGTAGGTTCAGGAAACACAGTACCAAAAGATAAATCTGGAATTTGACCGCTTATGCCACCTCTTATTGTCCAATCAAATCGGCTTTCTGCTTCATCATCAACCAAAAAGCTGTAATCCCATACTGCTCTTGCAAATCGGCTATCAACATTACTAAAATCAAAGCTTGAATCATTGCTTTCAGTAAATTGAAGTAAACTGAATCCTAAATCTTCGGTTATAGTAGGTAGCTCTGTCAACTCATAACTACCATCTGAATCTACACTACTTCGAGCATAACTATGCATGTCGATTCGGGCACCATCAACTGTTGTTGGCTCAACCGATGAATCTGTTTGTACATAAAAGTTATGCTCAGTCACCGTTGGGAAAACAAATAGCGGTTCAGGGGAGTTAATGTATGTAAACTGTACAAACTCATAGGAATTTATATCTTCTATATACCCTCGAGTACTAACAGAAGTTGCATTAAAACTGCCTTGATTAGCCACCTCCACACCATCATGGCTAAAATCTGTATCCGTTATTTTTATCACAGACGCATTTTGCGGAACTTCAATAACAGCCACTTTAGCGTCATTTGAAAAGTAAGATTTTGCGGTAAGGTAAAGGTTTTCTGTAGTTGGGCAAATAAAAACAGAATCTGAAATTTCTGAGCCTTCGTATTGATACACCCTGTAATCATTAGGTATTGTATTTAGTTCAGATGTATCTATGCTCACTGCGCGACAACCACAGCTTTCGCTAAACTTATTAAAATGGTATTTACCTAAATTAGTTCTATTTTCAATATCAAGCTCTGTAAATATGTGCGTATAAGCACCATCGGCTTCATCAACAACATCACCCAGTACTGATACATGTTTTGTACCAGAAGGTAGTTCACCTGAAAAACTACCTTGGGCGTCGGTTTTAACAGAGCCGATAGCATCACCATCATCATTGTGAAATACCACATCAGTTTGATACGCAGAATCGGTTCCACACTGGCGAGTTAATGTTTGTAATGAAATGGTTTGAAGCTGAGCAGTACTGCCGCCATTTGATGAGCTTGCAGAGTTCCCCTCTGATGAAGAGCCGCCACATGCGCTGAGCGTTAAAGAAAGTGCAATAGCGAGTGGGGTAAGTATAAATTTATTCATTTTTATTAGTCCATTATGTTTATTCCATTTCATTATCTCAATTTAATTAGGTCAAAAACAGGTTAGTAAGTAACTAAATTGAAATGATTTGTAAACAAAAATAAAACATACACCTCACAAACAAAGCCAACAAATAGTCATCCCTGCAAAGTTAAACATTTATTAAAGCTAAAGTTACTCGCTAAAACCTAGAATACAGAAGAATGCTAAGTGTCAGGTCTTGTTTCTTGCCAAGACCAAAAAGTATCACGTTTAACACCTTCCCACGTCACCATGCCCTAAAAATAGGCAAGCATGGATATGTTTTCACGGACTTGGGGGCAAATCCTGAGGGATCTTATTGGTAATACTCAAAAACTATAAGTAGCGGAAGCTTTTAAATAAAAGGGGATAAATAGCAACTAACTCAACAAGCTCTAATATTCTCATTATAATTGCCCTTTCGTTTACGATATTCGTTAGGAATACCGCCGACAATATCTTTAAACACACGATTAAACGTAGCAAGAGAAGAAAAACCACTTTCAAGTGCAATGCTCAAAATACTCCACTCTTTGGCTTGTTCACTTGCTAATAATGTCTTCGCATAATTTACACGGTATTGGTTAATAAACAGATTAAAGTTGGCTACTTTGTAGTGATAGCGAATTGCTCTACTAATTTTGTATTCCGGCACTTTGAGCGCTTGTGCAAAATCTGAAATTTTAACGCTAGTTTGTAAAAATAACTGCTGCTCGTTCATCAGTTCAGCAATACCTCCTATTAATTCTGGGGGCACTTGCTGTTGGTGATGAACACTATCGCAACACTCTTTTACATCATCAGTATCAAAAACAGTCTTGCTCTTACTATTGTGATGTAACTTTTGCTTATTAGTAGTAATTGCTTGAAGCAGCATAACTCCCTGCATTGCAAATACAATTAAAAGTGCAGACGAAGTTATGATAATGGGGTTATACAGCTCAATTTCAGCCGCACTAAAAATAAACTTAGGAAAAATACTTGCATTAAACACAGCTAAAACCCAAGCGCTCCCAAAGATGACTGATTGCATTTTTTGTGACTGTGTTTTTTTACTATAACCTCTAAACGCCTCCCAAAAAGAAAGCGCAAGGATACTTGATGAAAGCAATATGGTGACCTCATTCACCCCTTGCTTTAAGCGCCACATTATATCACTGGTAGGTAAAGGGTGAGGATCAAGGCTCACTAAGTAGTGCCATGTTTGATTAAACATGATCAAGCCGGCAATGGTTGCAGCAAAAGCCACATGCCTGCGGGAAATTGGCGAATGCTCACGAAATAACGTTCTTGCAATCAGCCATGAAACATTACATGTTGCGCAAGTGAACAACCCGATTAGATATTGATACGCGCCAATACTTTGCGCACTGAGCTTTTGTGCTGCCACCATACAAAGGGAGCCACAAAATATCACAAATAAATAATGAACCAGCTGCTTATCTTTTTTCAGCGCATTTAAAAACATTAACCCCATGCAAACAAAAAGAAGAAGATAATAAGGGGAATAATTTTGCATAATAGCGTGCTCTTAAAATGACGTTTTAACCAATAACGTGGCCTGAATTACATGGTACAAATTAACATGCATGTTGGCAAAAAAACTTTGTTAGTGAATGTGCCTATACCGCCCTAGCTAATTACAAAAAATTATCAATATATCGTTGCTCAAATTCCGAATTTGAGAAGCAATCACCATGAAAGTCTTTATATTTGTGCTATTGAAAAGATTTTCTGGAAAAGCACATGTTAATGCAAATAATAAAAAAAACGCCCAATGAGCTACTTGAGATGAGTAAAAAAATGTGGTTCACGTGCCTGTTAATGGCACAAATCTGCTTTGTTATTTACCTCTCCTTGGGATACGGGCTTACGGGGATCACTACGGGAATATCTGGCTGGAGTCGTCTAAATAGCACCGCCTATGTTGCCAGCGATCCCACCGGTAATTCAATGTACGCTCTGCATGTGTTACTCGCCATCGTGATGATAATTGGCGGTAGCTTACAGCTAACACCCGCAATAAGAGCAAAGTATACTAAGTTTCACCGCTATAATGGCCGCGTGTTCGTAATGTTAGCCTGTACCATCTCTTTAGCAGGTATGTACCTTATGATAGCCAGAGGAACCGTTGGTAACACCTTGATGCATGCGTTGACTATGCTTGGTGGTTGCGTGGTTATTTTAGCGAGTATATTAACCGTACAAGCAGCCAGAAAGCGGAATATCACTAAACATAAAATTTGGGCGATACGTTTATACCTTGCAGCAAACGGCGTTTTATTTTTTAGGCTAATGATTTTTGCCTGGTTGTTAATATTCGGCTCACTAGGAATTGATACTGCAACGTTTACAGGTCCAACCGTGTTAACTATTAGCGTATGTTCTTATATTATGCCGCTGCTTATAGCTGAGTTAGTCAGGTACGCAGGTAAAACGTCTAATAGAGTAATAATAATCGCCACCACTGCTTCAATGATGTTGATATCCATTGTATTTTTAGTCGGCTTATTTGGTGTAGTGTTTGCAAGTTGGTACCCAGCGATAGTTGGCTAACATACTCAATAATCATTGAAGAAGAAAAGAGAACGATGTAAGTGGACAAATACAGTGTAAAAAAAAGTTAAAAAACGTCATCACTTAAAAAGTGTATTTTTTTATTCTATTCATAGCGGTCTAGACATAGTAATTAACTCAACGAGCAACAAACTAAAAACCTAGGCACTTGATGTGTATTCAAAGTTTAGTGCCTTTGGTTTCAATAAAGCCTTGGATAAGATTTTTATTAATAGAAGCTTGATTCAACTTCTTTTAGAGCTTCTTCGTCTGACAATTTTGAAGTCTCACAACGAACATAGCCTTTTACCCTCGAAATTATATACTTTGCGGCTCCAGCAGTTTCAACATGCTCAAACTCATCTTCTGCTGATTTGATTACGTTATAATTGCCAGCACATAACTCTTTAGCTCTACGATTAAACGTTTCATTGGCTGCATCAAAGTTAGTCCATGGTGCAAAATTTGTCTGAGCAGTGATTTTATAGACACCATCAGCAATAATACGATCTTTAAATCCCCCACCTAATGAGCTTTCACCGTCTTCATTTATATTGTGATAACTAGAGCACCCTGTAAGTATGAATAAACTTAAAACAGTCAGTATTTTTTTCATTATTAAAACCTATTTTTATTAATATAATTATTTAAACTTCTGCATTTTAGGGGAAGTTAAATGAAAAAAACACTATGACTTTTACTAACCCTCATATATCTGCTTAATTGCGATGTTCAGCAAAGCTGAACCTGAAATAAAAAATATATTCTCGTGCCTTATTTCACGGTTCATCACATCATAAAACGCATTTTCATACTCTTTTCGCAGCACTCTAGGCATAGTAATTAATCTAATGAGCAACAAACTATAAATCTAGACCTTTAACATGTAGTCAAAATTTGGCGCCTTTGGTTCCACTAGAAAGTCGACTTGCTGCACAAATATTATGGGGCTTTAAGGAATTGCATGAAGGCTAAATCCTTTTACCATACTATAGAAATAATTACCCCCTCGCAGGGCTCTGAGCTTACGGGTAGCGGGAGGGGTGTTGTTAAGGGCAATAATAGAGATTATAAGTATAATTTCAAGGCATTTTTTGGTTGGGCCGATATTGGCACTAAACGATGACTGAGGCGAAAGCCAAGGGCCTTAATTAATCATCAATAATGCTTAATTAAACTGCCTAAATTCATATGGCGTTCTTTATTCAAGCCACGGTGAATATTCACACCAATCGACGTCATTAATAGTTGTATAGGGTACAGTGCGTAGTCATATTTAAATTGAGTTTAAATAATAAGAACACTTGGTTTTTTGAATAAAAAGTTCAAGAAAACACAGCTGCCTGCTTGACCGGAACTTTCTAATGGGTGGTTACCTTGGTTAGAGACTCCCTTGGTTAAACGGATTACTGGGGGGAAGGCTTTACACTTCCCCTTAATCACAATTAGTAGAAAGACCGCCCCCTGCCGAATGCTATAATTGCTGGTAATCGAATTAAGTTAAGCCTTAGATAAAACATTTCACTGAAACTTTCTTATTAACTGATTTGCATTATTTATATGTATTTGGCACTTTTCTTTAGTTAATAAGCTTTCACCTAAAGATTTATCTTTATCTGCATTTTCAAATGAATTAATGAAATCAACCTGCGCACTATAAAACCCATTACTTAAATCAGAGTTTGACTCCAACTCAGAGCTTAAATAACTATTGAGCTCATTATATAACTTGCTATATTTTTTTATTTTTTCGACAGTGGCTTTATTATTTAAATTTTCACAAAGTATTAATCCTGCCGAAGTTTTTCCAGCAAGATGAAAGTCCGCACTTAGCGAAGCTATTAGAAAAAAGCTAAACATAATTTAAAATTCCTTTTTAAATATATAAAAATAAATTGTGATAAACTCGGATAATATAGCAAGAAACATAACGAGCAATAAAAGCCACTCAGAAACAGGAAATATAGCTATTATTGGTAGTATAAAACCCAAACCTAAGGCTATTCCATTATGAATACCATAAAGAATTAAAGTTTTATTAACCCCAAATTTAACAGCTTCGCTTGTAGGCTTAAAAAGCTTAATTCTTCCATAGTAAATTAATAGAACTACGCCTAATATTATAAGCCCTATCATTTTGGTTCAATTAAACCTCTGAGATATAATTCATTTAAAGCTTTTTCTTCATCAACCATAGCCATAGTTCGTACTCCACTTGCAAGTACTGTAACTAAAGCTGCGAACATACCGAGCTTAGCAGCTGTTGTGGTTCTAATTTTAGCTTGAGCAGCTATATCAGCAGTTAACTTACTATTTGAAACAGAATTAAAAGCAGCTTTCCCTCCTGCTTTAACTCCATTTTTAGAGATCTCCAGTAATATTCCTCCAATTACTGGAGCTTGACCAACAAGCGTTCTCATATCTAAACCAATAAAACTCAAAGCAGATGATACTCCATTGCTACTTTCGTAATGTGCTTTTAACTCCGAATTACTTAATGACCATTTAAATTTATACTTATCAGCAACTAGCTGCGGAGGTATTGAAAACAATGTACCATGTAGCTTCGGGTTTTTTTCTCGAACATTAGCGATTGCCTTCATAACTTGCATGCGCTCTATATGGTTTAGTTGGTTGTATACTACTATGCCTGTCAATATATAATAAATATTATCAACTTTACGTAGCTCTTTTTCTTGCGACTTCAACCCTATTAATTTGATGTAAAAGCCTAATGGATCTGATTGTGCTAATTTAGTTGCGTAATTCCTTTCACTCATATTTATCCCTAGATTATTTTAAGATGCTTCATTAAACTATAAATTACCTTATATAAAATAAAACTACAACATCAATGTAAGCTAATAAGTTCAATATGATAATTATTAAAACCTGTGGGAAATAGAACTTCCAAAAAATATTTTTAACATTAACAATCTGTATTATTCCCGAATTCAGATAATAAGTTCACCAATCATGGTTCAACGAACCGAAAGGGGTCCAAGCGATGGGGTCGGTCCGGGGCTTGAGGTCACCCATTGGTTCCATTTGAGGGATTTTTGTGTTGAATATAAATTCATGTCATATCTTTATTATATCTTTTTCTGTAAAATCTAACCTAGCAGCCCAATTTAACTGTACAAAAAAATAGTGTTATTCTACAGTTAGAATAAAAAGGCATTTCGACAAATAATAATAGGTTGTAGCTATATGGAAAACTTGGAAGTCCTTGAATATTCGTTACATAGAGTTGATGTTAAAACAGACGCACCAGTGTCAATGGCACTAGATGGTACAGCTGAAGGTTTAAAAACATATACTGAATTAGTTTTGAAAGAATTGTTAGAAAGCCCTCGTAGTCGTTATTTTCAATTTAAAGATATGGATGAGCTTGTACCATCATCGCTTGTTGCAATATCTAGTGGTGAAGATTGGACAGCTAAATCAACTCAAATAGCCCAGAAATTGTATGATGTTGAACTTATAGTTCAGGATAAAATTAAACAGTTAACTGATGTTCGAATGGGTGGATTACTACAACTTAAAATCAGACATGATGAATCTTTAAAGTTTGTTATTATCAAAATTGACAATAGTGAATACCTTGATGAAGACAATTTAGATTTAAAGTCTGGTTTACCTACATCAAAAAGTCGTTTGCAAAAAGCTGCTGTAATTACTTTTACACCAGAACATACTGTAGATGAAGTTATTGTATCTGATAGTAAATCAACAATTACTAAATATTGGTATTTATCCTTTCTAATCGCAGAGCAATTGCAAGACTCTGAAACCAATACAAAGAATGCATTTAATGCAATCGACAATTTACTCACAAAAGAAGTAAAGAAGATATCACCCGTTGATTATTGGTTCCTAAGAAATGATATTGTTAATCACTTTAGAAATGAAGATTCTCTAGCTTATGATGAGCTTGTTGATAAGGTTAAAGCTCACAAACCTGAAACTGATGAATTCAAAGAAAAATTTGATTCTTTTGTCAAAAAGTTTGAAGAGCTACCCATAAAAGCAGCAAAGACATTTGATACACAATTTGATCTAGTATCTAGTTCAATCAAGGCCAGAATTGTTAGAAAAGTTATGTTAGATACAAACTTTGAACTACGTATAAATGGTGAAGTTGACGATTTGAAATCGCGAATTTTTGCTAGACATGATGATAAAGGTAAATTCATTAAAATATATTCTGACAAAGGGTATGATGAATTTAAAACTGCTGAGGACAACTGATGTCTATTGTCAAGGAAATTTTAAAGCTTTTTGGTGAATTAAATGAAATTAGAATCGTAGAAAACTTTAGCATATACGAGTCTACGCATACGTTTAATTCATCAGCGGCTTTAAATGGGCTAAATGAAGAGTTAACTGAATATCTATCTGCTTTAAATGAGCTTGGAGTTGAGTTAACTCTGACTATTGAAGTGCAAGATCCAGTAAGGTTTATTACTAGTAACCTGGATACTGTGGCTGAAAAAGTTGAGTCACTAATTGATCAATTAGTATATCTTGATGATGACAAGATTAAGATTGAACTTAGGATTGATAAAGATCAATCCAAAAACTTTAACATTTTTAACTTTTCAAAATTTTACGATCATGTTGAGTCATTAACGTTGCAAGAAAGCTTTGAAAAGTGGAATAAATTTAATTTTTCATCTCTAATCAAAATCAATGTCTGGGAAGATGTTGAACCATTTTCAACAGAATCAATTATTTTTCAATCAGTATACCCGATTGATAAATCTTCTGTAAATCAATCCTTAACTGCTATTTGTCAGGATGAAAGAGCTAATCGTATTGAAAAACGTGATAAATGTGGCCACTTTGCAAATGCAGCTCAATTTAACTTTATCCCAAGTGATTTTAAGCCTTGTGTGACTAATAATATAGATCTTGAAAGGTACTTCAATGGTCTATTTAATACATTATTAATTATTTTTCTATCTGATTTTTCTTCTGTTGAATCAAATATAATCAAATACCGACTTAAAGGTTATAAATTACTTTCTGAAAGTATTAGTTTCGGTAAGTTAAAAGCTTATGATCCTAGTGAACTAAAGCGTATTTATGAATGGACTTATTTAGAGGGCAATTATACCGACAAAATAGGTCTTGCAAGAAATATAATATCAATCCACTTAGAAAATGAAACTCTACTCTCAATTGAAGCAGGAACATCTGACTCTGTTGAATCTGGTTATGATCTTTACCTTAAGGAAAATGTAAAACAGTACATTGAAATAAAGAATAAAATTTCTGAGTTTATACAAGATCAATCTGATAAAGCCTTAGAAATGACTAAAAGTATGTTTTCCATGTTTAAAACAGGATTATGGACTTTTACTACATTTTTTATAACTGTCTTTCTTCTTCGAGTAGTAAATAAGGGGACTTTCTCTGGTGCATTTAGCTTTGAAGTATTAATGATAAGTATATTGCTTATAGCTGTTTCATTTATATATTTAGCAATATCAATTTTTGAAATAAACTCTGATAGAGATCGTTTACTAGGTAAATATTCTGAAATAAGAAGTAGGTATAAAGAACTTTTAAATAAAAAGGATCTCGATAAAATTCTGAATGAAACGGAAATAACAAATACAGAAAGAACTTATATTAATACAAAAAGAAACCGTTACATTTGGGTATGGATAATAACAAATATTTTGATTCTTACTGTAGTAAGCATCCTTTACTGTTCATCCGTAAACGAAACTACAACAGAAGCAGCTCATGCCATTGAAGCTGCTAAAGCGATTGAAGTAGCTAAAGCTATTGAAGAAGCTAAAGCTATTGAAGAAGCTAAAGCTGTTGAAGCAGCTAAAGCTATTAAAGAAGCTAAAGCTGTTGAAGCTGCTAAAATTAAAAAAGCTTAATAAATATTGTATTTATAGAGATACTAAACATCAACCTTATAACAGTTCACTAGTGCAGCGAATATTCTAGTCTTTTCTAATTCTATTTTTGAAGCCTGCTGATTGGAAACCCCTTATTCTACCTAAACGATCATTTTAAATTCTCAGTAAAAATAAATTATTATTGAACAAGAACGTACGAGGACAGGTCTTGCATTTTGCCAAGACTAAACACCAAACTCACGTTTAACGCCCTCCCCCGTCATCACGCCCTGAAAATAAGCAATTGATGAATGATGCATTTCATGGATGAAATGAAAGCCATGCTTGCACATGGATGTGCTTTCATGGCGTTTACGTTCACATCAGTTGTGGTTTGAAGGAAATAGCGTGATGCTCGGGTGCGCTGAGAGGTGACGAATAACCGAAGCGCAGCTTCGCAGTATGAGGAAGTGAAGGCATGGATGCCGACAGTAACCCAGCTTCAAGGATGAATTACTTGCAGCAGCGTTAAGTTTGAAAATCTATAGCTCCGCGTTGGCTCACCAAGCCAGCGCGACAAAACCTTGAATAAGGTTTTTTAATGTAGGTCGCGGATTTATCCCGACAATATATGTAAGTTAGCAAGTTTGAAAACAACATATTTACACGCAATAACACAGAATTTCAAATAAGCTCTGCAAGTTAAATTCACTGTTTCGCCCTAAAGGACGACCTACAATTTAAATCAACCTCGTAGGGTTTCGTTCCCATCTACCCAGCCTATGCAATTTGTGTTGAGGAAATACAGAGGGTCAGGTCTTGCTTCTTGCCAAGGCCAAGCACCAATCTCACGTTTAACACCCTTCCCCGTCATCACGCCCTGAAAGTAAGCAATTGATGAGTAATGCATTTCATGGATAAAATGAAAGCCATGCTTGCACATGGATGTGCTTTCATGGCGTTTACGTTCACATCGATTGTGGTTTGAAGGATTAAGCGTGATGCTCGGGTGCGCTGAGAGGTGACGAATAACCGAAGCGCAGCTTCGCAGTATGAGGAAGTGAAGGCATGGATGCCGACAGTAACCCAGCTTCAAGGATGAATTACTTGCAGCAGCGTTAAGTTTGAAAATCTATAGCCCCCTCTTTGGCTGCTGTCGCCAGCGCGACAAAACCTTGAATAAGGTTTCTAATCCCTCAATGAGCCAAAAGGAAACAAAGTATGCGCCTTCAACAATTAAACACCTTTTGGGCTGCGCCCAACACGCCAGCAAGCTGTGCGTCTACAATGTTTAAACACACACAAAAAAGCCGCTACATTGCTGCAACGGCTTTTTCAATTTTATAAATTCCCAATCTTTAATTGGAAATTTTAAAAATTATCAATCTCTATATGTCTCAACCGCTGGGCATGAACATACTAAGTTACGGTCGCCGTACACGTCATCAATACGTGTAACGGTTGGCCAAAACTTGTTTTTAGCCACTGCAGGCACTGGGAATGCAGCGTAAAAACGGTCGTACGCGCGGTCCCATTCGTTACCTAATACGTCGCCTTGTGTATGCGGTGCAAACACTAGCGGGTTGTTTTCGATTGACCATTCGCCAGAGATTACTTTTTCGATTTCGCCTTTAATTGACACCATTGCTTCGATAAAACGGTCAATCTCACCTTTTGACTCAGACTCAGTTGGCTCAATCATCAATGTGCCAGCTACTGGGAACGACATAGTTGGTGAATGGAAGCCGTAATCTTGTAGGCGCTTAGCTACATCCATTTCAGTAATGCCTGATTGCTCTTTAAGCGGGCGTAAGTCAACAATACATTCGTGAGCAACACGGTTGTTACGACCACGGTATAAAATTGGGAAGTGCTTGCTTAGCTCATGCGTTAAGTAGTTAGCATTAACAATTGCCATTTCAGTAGCTTGTTTTAAGCCCTCGCTGCCCATCATGGTGATGTAAGCCCATGAAATAGGTAAAATAGCGGCTGAGCCGTAAGGCGCTGCCGATACCGCACCGTTACCGATGTTAGTACCTGGTACGTTAATTACGCTGTGGTTTGGCATAAATGGCGCAAGGTGCGATTTAACACCAATTGGGCCAACACCTGGACCACCGCCACCGTGTGGAATACAAAACGTTTTATGCAAGTTTAAGTGCGATACGTCAGAGCCAATAAAACCTGGGCTTGTTACGCCAACTTGCGCGTTCATGTTTGCGCCGTCCATGTAAACTTGGCCGCCGTGCTCATGAATAATGTCACAAATTTCGCGAATTGTTTCTTCGTATACGCCATGCGTAGATGGGTATGTGATCATGATGCACGATAAGTTTTCAGACACTTCCTCAGCTTTCGCTTTAAGGTCAACCATGTCTACGTTACCGTTTTTGTCGCAGTTAACTACCACAATTTTCATGCTCGCCATTTGCGCTGATGCAGGGTTGGTACCGTGCGCAGAGCTTGGGATTAAACATACATTACGGTGTGCGTCGCCGCGTGATTCGTGATATTTACGAATCGCGATTAAGCCTGCGTATTCACCTTGCGCGCCAGAGTTTGGCTGAAGTGATACTGCATCGTAACCGGTAATGTTTACTAGCCAGTCGTGTAGCTCGCCAATCATTATTTGGTAACCCTCTGCTTGATCTAGCGGGCAGAATGGGTGAAGGTTTGCAAACTCAGGCCACGTAATTGGGATCATCTCAGCAGTCGCGTTTAGTTTCATGGTACATGAGCCTAACGAGATCATTGAGTGATTAAGCGATAAGTCTTTGCTTTCTAGTCGCTTAATGTAGCGAAGCATGTCTGTTTCGCTGTGGTAGCTGTTAAAGTTTGGATGCGTTAGTACTTCGTCATCACGTACTAAACTTGCAGGGATTGACTCGCTGCCATTTGCTTCAACGTCTGCTGCAATAGCGTCAACACTTAGGCCATGGCCTTCGCCTAAAATAATATCGAATAACTCAGTAATATCGGCACGTGTTGTTGTCTCTGATACCGAAATTGAGTACTCGCCTTCGTGATTTGTTGCAAAGTTTACGCCTTTTGCAATTGCACGCGCTGTTACGTCGTCTTTGCTGTCGCTTACTACTGTTAGCGTATCAAACCAAGTACTGTGCTTAAGTGCGATGCCTTTAGCTTTTAAGCCTGTTGCTAAAATATCAGCAAAGCGATGTATACGCTGCGCGATAGTTTTTAAGCCTTGTGGACCGTGGTATACCGCGTAAAACGCTGCCATGTTGGCAAGTAATACTTGCGCTGTACAAATGTTTGAGTTGGCTTTGTCGCGGCGAATGTGTTGTTCGCGCGTTTGCATTGCCATACGTAGTGCGTCGTTACCTAAACGGTCTTTAGATACACCAATAATACGACCTGGTAATGAACGTTTGTACGCGTCACGTGTTGCAAAAAATGCAGCGTGTGGACCGCCGTAACCCATAGGTACGCCAAAACGTTGAGCCGAACCAAGTACTACGTCTGCGCCTAGCTTACCCGGTGCTTTTAATAGTAATAAACTCATTATGTCGGCAGCAACACAGGCAATGGCCTTTTTGCTTTGCACGCCAGCAATTAGGTCTGTTATGTCTACCACTTCGCCTGATGTAGTTGGGTATTGGAACAATGCGCCAAAAATGTCGTGGTTTACGGCATCTTCTGCTTTACCTACAATTATTTCAAAACCAAACTGCTCGGCACGCGTTGTTACTACGTCGATAGTTTGTGTGTGTACGTCGTCGGCAATAAAAAAGGCATTGGCTTTTTTAGCTTTTGATACGCGTTTTGCAAGGCCCATAGCCTCTGCAGCGGCTGTTGATTCGTCAAGTAGTGATGCACTTGCTAAATCAAGACCAGTTAAATCTAGGGTCATAGTTTGGAAGTTTAATAATGATTCTAAACGCCCTTGTGCAATCTCCGGCTGATACGGTGTGTACGCTGTATACCAACCTGGATTTTCTAGTACGTTACGTAAAATTACGTGCGGTACGTTAGTTGGGTGGTAGCCTTGGCCAATGTACGATTTGAAAACTTTATTTTTGCTTGCTACTGATTTTAAGTAGCTTAGTGTTTCAACTTCAGTACGGCTTTCGCCAACTGTTAATGGCTGCTCTAAGCGAATGCTTGCAGGTACAGTTTGGTCGATCAGCTCTTGCACACTCGATACTTCTAAAGCACTTAGCATATCGCTTACTTGTGCTGGGCTTGGCCCAATATGGCGGCGAATAAAATCTTGCTTTTGCTCTAGTTCTTCAAGAGATTTGGCGTTTGACATGTGTCCAGATTCCTATGATCCAAAAAATGTGGCTACTGCTGATGGGTAAACAGCAATAACTTAAAATTCTTATAATTTAACAGCCCACTTTGTATGGAAAAGTTAACTGTAAAATCATAAAAGCCCCGATATCTAAATAAAACACGCGGGGCTTTTAGTTATCTACAAAGAATAATTATTCTTCGTCGATAGTGTGCGAGTAACCTTCAGCGTCTAATAAGTTATCTAGCTCAGACTCGTCAGATGCTTTAATACGGAATAACCAACCGTCGCCGTAAGCGTCGTTGTTTACTGTTTCAGGTGAGTCTTCAAGTTCTTCGTTAATAGCAACAATTTCGCCACTGATAGGTGCGTAAATGTCTGATGCTGCTTTAACTGACTCTGCTACTGCACAGTCTTCGCCAGCGTCTACTTCGTCGCCAACTTCTGGTAATTCAACAAATACCATGTCGCCAAGAAGTTCTTGTGCATGCTCAGAAATACCAACAGTAAATGTACCGTCGCCTTCACTGCGAACCCACTCGTGTGAAGGTGCGTATTTTAACTCGCTAGGAATGTTGCTCATTTTATTTGTCCTTTGGTTTATATTGGGAGGATATCAATCACTGTAATTACACTGATTGATATAACCAAATTATTTAAATTATTGATTTACCGTTACGTACAAAGCTAGGCTTTACTACTTTAACGTTTACTAATTTTTTACGCATTTCTACTTGAGCTGTATCGCCTGTTGAACGTGGTACACGTGCAAGGGCTACACTAAAACCAAGTGTTGGTGAGAAAGTACCTGATGTAATAATACCTACCCCACCGTCAACAATTACTTTAGAACCGCTACGCAAAACGCCTTTTTCTTCAAACACTAAGCCAACTAGTTTGTCAGTGCTTTTTTCTGCGCGTTGCTTAACAAGCACGTCACGACCAATAAAGTCACGATCTTCTGGTTCCCATGCAATGGTCCATGCCATGTTAGCTGCAAGTGGTGATACGCTTTCGTCCATATCTAGGCCGTAAAGGTTCATACCTGCTTCTAAACGTAGCGTGTCGCGTGCACCTAAACCAGCAGGCTTAACACCTGCGTCTAGCAGTTGTTGCCATAAATCGGCTGCTTGGTCGTTCGGTACTACTATTTCGTAACCGTCTTCGCCAGTATAACCCGTTGTGGCAATAAATAAATCACCTACTTGAACACCAAAAAATGGCTTCATACCTTCAACAGCGGTTTGTTGCTCAGCATTTAAAAGAGTGGCTGTTTTTGCTTTAGCGTTAGGGCCTTGTACTGCAATCATTGCAAACTCTGGGCGCTCTGTAACAGTTACGTCAAAGTCGCTCGATACGTTAGCTAAATGCGCTAGGTCTTTTTCGCGCGTTGCTGAGTTAACAACTAGGCGGTAAAACGTTTCACTAAAGAAATAAATAATTAAGTCGTCTATTACACCGCCTTGCTCGTTAAGCATGCCGGTGTAAAGCGCTTTGCCTGGTACGGTTAATTTTGCAACGTCGTTAGCTACTAGCTTACGTAAAAATGCTTTTGCTTGAGGCCCTTCAATATCAACAATAGTCATGTGTGATACGTCAAACATACCAGCGTCGGTACGCACGCTATTGTGTTCTTCTATTTGTGAGCCGTAGTTGATTGGCATTTCCCAGCCATGAAAATCAACCATTTTTGCACCCGCTTCTAGGTGCTTAGCATGTAGTACAGTTTTAGAAGTCATAACATTCCTTCACGTTTAAATTAACCCTGTTTAGGGCGTGGCTTAAATAGATATAAAAACAGGCAAGCATTGTTATGCTTACCTGTTGTTTGTATTCGTTATGCGGCTTCACTATGCATAAGTGCAAAACCTTGCGCTTGCATGTAGCTTTGCCATTTTTGTAATTCTTGTTGTTTAGCGACTAATACAAAGTGTTGTTCGTCGTTATTATCAATGGCGGTAATAAATACATCACCGCTTTGTGCACCGTAACAAAGTTGCGCGTCAGAAAGGCGCAAACCTGGTGTTAATTTAAAAGCATTTACTAGGGTGTCAAATGCATTGCTACCGCTTAGAGTAAAAGTAGCTAGGTCGGTTCGCATTACATAATCGATATCAAAATGAAGTTGTTGCTCATTTATAAGCGCTTGTAATTGAAGGCTTGCGCTGTGTGGCAGTACGAATCTAAACGCAGTTTCACTAAAGTAATAAACAGCAAAGCTGTAGTCAGAATTATAGTCGCCATCAAGCGTGCCTTTTAAGCCTAAACCGCTGGCGGTAAGCTTAGTTAAATCAAGGCCTAAAATAGAACTTAAAAATACACTGGTTTCGGTGCCACTAAAATCCATTACAACATTGCTGCTGTTTGCTTGCAAAGCGTTAGTAACCGCACTACTTGCGTTGCTGTGGCGGGCAAACATTATTGGGTTAAAAGTCATAACAAACACCTGTGTATTTTCAATGCTAAAAGTATATTGCGCGAGGTGTGTAACAACAAATTGTAATTATTTATCAATTGATAAATAATACTTATATATATAGCCATATAAATTGTAATTATAAATATGAAAAACATATCAACCGACAGTTTACGCACCTTTGTAATGGTAGTTGAAGTAAGTGGTTTTGCTAAAGCAGGCGACTTACTTGGCCTATCGCAACCTGCGGTAAGCCTACAAATAAAACGTTTAGAGGATGTGCTTGGCTATAAACTATTTAAAAAACAAGGACAGCGCCAAGTATTAAACCAGTACGGCGAGCTATTACTGCCTATGGCAAAACAGATGATGCAACACAACGATGCTATTTTGCAGCAGTTCACCTCAGAAAACATTGCAGGTAAAGTGCGCTTAGGTATTCCGAGCGAATTTGCGGCGCGTATTTTACCCTCAATTATTGGCGACTTTGTGGCACTCTACCCAGAGGTGTCGTTAGAAGTTAAATCGCGTTTAAGTAAACATTTGCTTTCGGCCTCAAGGCAAGATCAGTTTGATTTAGTGCTGGCGCTAAATGAGCGTCTCAGCTCTGAAAAATTCCCTATTTTTATGCAAGACAAACTCGTATGGGTAGGCGATTTATCACTTGCACAAAACGACGTGGTTACGCTAGTTACCGCACCAGAGGGGTGTATTTATCGTCGCCGTGCTACTGATGCATTAAAAAGTGCAGGTATAAAATACCGAATTGTCTATAGCAACGCCGATTTAACCGGTCTTATTGCCGCGTTAAAAGAAGGCTTAGGTATTACGGTACTTGCTAAAAGCACAGTACCGAGTGAGCTTAACTATCAAGTTCAAACCAAGCATTTACCTGCTCTTGGTAATATTGGTATTAGTTTGGTTAAAAGTTCGGGCGAGTCGGAAAATGCAGTAGATAAACTTGCTGAGTTTATCGCACTGCGTTTAGGCTAACACCAATAAACGTAACCAATTGAAAAACAAAACAAATTAACAGCAATCACATCTAAACCAGTTAATATAAAGCGCTTAAAAGTAAATATACCTAGTTCAAACTTTATAACTAGTTAAGTAATTACAAACTGCTACAAAAGAAATAATTTAGTTAACTAAGTTGCATAAGTAGGTGTTTTTAGTTCTAAAAAACTGAATCATTAAATAGTTAATAACATTGATTCGTATTCGTTAACGTGTTCCAATTACGCCAATTTGGATAATTGACATAATTAGGAACACAATGAACCCTAAATTTTTAGTATCTACCCTAGCAACTGCGGTTGCTTTGTCTTTTAGTGCTACTGCAATAGCAAAAGACACCAGCAATAAAGAACAACGCTTTGAACAAATTACCGTTATTGGTTCACAACAAGCAATAAACGATATTCCTGGTTCGGCTACGTTTATTTCTGAAGAAGAGCTTCAAAAATTCCAGTTTACCGATATTTCTCGCGTTTTAGCGTCTGTTCCGGGCGTTTACGTGCAAGAAGAAGATGGCTACGGCCTTCGTCCTAATATTGGTATGCGCGGTACAGGTACTGGCCGTAACGATAAAATATCAGTAATGGAAGACGGTGTGTTAGTTGCACCAGCGCCATATTCGGCACCTTCTGCTTACTACTTCCCTACTATGGGTCGTATGGAGTCTATTGAAGTATTAAAAGGCGCAGCCTCAGTTAAGTACGGCCCTCGTACTACAGGTGGTGTTTTAAACTTACTTTCTCGCAGCTTACCAACTGAGCCAAATAGCTCAAAAGGTATGGTAGATGCAGCCCTTGGTAGCGACGGTTACTACAAAGGCCACGCTTACTTTGGTAAAGAAAAAAATAACACAGCAGGTTTAATTGAAGTATTTACTTACGGCGCAGATGGCTTTAAAGAGCTGCCAGTAGGCAATGACAACACCGGTTTTGAAAAAACAGATTTACTATTAAAGTTTGGCCATACGTTTGGTCAAAACGATGCGCATAATCTTGAGCTAAAAATTAAGTACTCTGACGAAACATCAGACGAAACATACATGGGCTTAACTGACGAAGATTATAAACAGAGTCCTTACCGTCGTTATGCTGCATCGCAAAACGATGAAATGAATACGCGCCACAACGCATACCAACTTAACTACGCGTACCGTTTTGGTGATGGCTATGAGTTTTTAGCAACCGCTTACTTAAACGATTTTCATCGCAACTGGTACAAAGCCAGCAAAGTAAGCGAAAGCTACCTTGAGCAATACAGCGAATTTGAAGCAAACCCGACAAGCGAAGGTATTGAAGGTATTGGTATTAAAGCTAATAACCGCGATTACCAAGCTAAAGGTATTCAGTCTGAATTACATATTCCTGCAGGCGATCACTATGTGACTGTTGGTGTGCGTTACCACGAAGACGAGATGGATCGTTTTCAGTGGGAAGACAAATACACACTTAATCAAGACCTAAGCTTAACGCTTACAGAGCAAGGCGTTCCGGGCTCTGATAGCAACCGCGTAGATAGTGCCGAAGCAAGCACCTTGTTTATTCAAGACGAGTGGACAATTGATGCATTAGTAATAAGTGCTGGTCTTCGATATGAAGACATTACTATTACGCGTGAAGAGTGGTCTAAATCAGATCCAACGCGCAGCAACGGTTTAACTAAAGATGTGTCGAACGATACCGAAATTTTAGTTCCGTCGTTAGGTGCTACTTACACGCTTAACGAAAACGTAACGCTACTTGCGGGCATTCAAAAAGGTTATGCGCCAGCAGCACCTGGTAATGCAGACCAAGAAGAAGAAGAAAGCGTAAACATTGAGTTTGGCTCTCGCTTCAACATGGATAGCTTTAGTGGTGAAATAATTGCCTTTTATTCTGACTACGACAACATGCACGGTAACTGTACTGCAGCGGTTGGTTGTAGCGACGACAACATTGGCGACCAATACAACTACGGTGAAGTAGAAGTAGCAGGCTTTGAATTTAGTGCAGCACGTACGTTTGCAACTGATACAGCTATGTTCCCAGTTAAATTAACATACACCTACACAGACTCCGAGTTTAAAAACGATTTTGATTCAGAAATTTGGGGCGCGGTAGAAAAAGGCGATGCAATGCCTTACGTACCAGAAAACCAAGTAGCGTTATCGTTAGGTGCAGAGTTTTCTGCGTTTGTAGTTAACAGCCAAATACGTTACGTATCTGATGCGCATGCTAACTTAACTGAGTCGGGCTTAAACGCAATTGATAGCCGCGTAGTATGGGATTTAGCCGCTAAATACTTAATCGATGAAAATCAAAAAGTATACCTAAGCGTTGATAACTTGTTTGATAAAACATACGTTGCTAACCGTTCAAACGGTGGCATTCAGCCAGGTAAGCCGCGTACTGTGCAGATGGGCTACACTTACTCATTCTAAATTGAAGGCTGGTTAAAAGGTTCACTAACAGCATTAATAATTTTTTATGTAAAAGCACTACACATCTAAATTATTGCCTTGTTATTAAACCGTTTACCTGCGCTTTGTATAGGGTAAGTGGTTCACTAACAGGGTTGATAATTTTTTATGTAAAAGCACTACACATCTAAATTATTGCCTTGTTATTAAACCGTTTTCCTGCGCTTTGTATAGGGTAAGTGGTTCACTAACAGCGTTAATAATTTTTTATGTAAGACCACTACACATCTAAATTATTGCCTTGTTATTAAACCGTTTACCTGCGCTTTGTATAAGAGAAATGGTTCACTAGCTGCTTTAAAAACAACTGATATAAGAACAACTATATTTCGTTATTTTTGTCTTGCTATAGAGCTATTTTCCTATCGCTATAATAGAGCATCAATTGGTGTAAAATTAAAGCGTAAATTACAGACACAAAAAAGCCGAGATTGAATTTCAATCTCGGCTTTTTTAATACTTAATTTAAATTAGGTATTATTTATTAGGTATTAGTTATTTGCGTTACGTTGGCGTAAAACTTCAAACAAACAAATACCCGTGGCTACCGATACGTTTAAGCTTGAAACTGTACCCGCCATTGGAATTTTAACAAGCATATCGCAATGCTCACGCGTTAAGCGTCGCATGCCCTCACCCTCTGCACCCATAACAATAGCCATTGGGCCTGTTAAGCTTGCATCAAATACGTGGTTATCAGTTTCGCCAGCAGTGCCTACAACCCATACGCCCGCATCTTTAATTTCGCGAAGCGTACGCGCAAGGTTAGTCACTTGAATAAGCGGTACTGTTTCGGCTGCGCCACAAGCTACTTTACGTGCTGTGCCGTTAAGCTTTGCAGAGCGATCTTTAGGTACAATGATAGCGTGAACACCAGCAGCGTCTGCACTACGTAGGCATGCACCTAAGTTATGCGGATCGGTAATACCATCAAGCACCAGTAAAAACGGTGTGTCTTCACGAGCGATTATCGCATCAAGATCTTTTTCGTTAAACGTTGGCGCTGCTTTTACGTTAGCAATAATACCTTGATGCTGCTCACCTTTTGATTTGCTATCAAGGGCTTTGCGCTGCATAAACTGTACTGAAATACCAAATTTACGTGCTTCATCAATAATCGGAGTTGAGCGTTTGTCGTCACGACCTTTAAGGGCATAAATTTCTACAAAGCGCTCTGGTTCGCTTTCTAAAATTGCTTCAACAGAATGAAAGCCAAAAATTAATTCATTACTCACGTATTGTCTGCTCCTGGGCTAGTACGTTTACGGGCATTTTTGCCTGCTCTTTTAGGCTTTTTAACGGCCTTTTTCTTCGGTTTTTTCTTTACGGCAGTGTCTGCTGCTTTTTTATCTGCAGGTTTTGTTGCAGACTTATTTGCAGGCTTGCCTTTATCTTTATTTGCTGGCTTTTTTTTACCTTTAGGTTTGTCATCGCTGTGCGACTTTTTACCCGGTACTTTGCCTGCTTTTAATTGCGAACGCACACTTGCTGGCGCATGCTCAGATTTGCCTGAGCCTTTTTTAGGTGCACGACGACGTGAGTATCTGTCTTGTGCAACATCGCCTTTAAGCGTTAAGTTTATACGGCGATCGTCTAAACTAACCGATGCAACTTTAACTGTTACTTTATCGCCAAGGCGATAAACAGTATGCGAGTGCTCACCTATTAGGGTGTGTTTTGCAGCATCATGTGCAAAAAACTCATCGCCTAAATTAGTAACGTGAATAAGCCCATCAATTTGTAAATCATCTAAACGAATAAACAAACCAAAGTTAGTGACCGATGAAATAACACCGTTAAACTCGTCACCTACGTGATCTTGCATAAACTCACATTTAAGCCAATCAGCTACTTCGCGAGTTGCATCATCGGCGCGGCGCTCTGTTGTAGAACACTGCTCACCTAGTTGATCAACTTCGTCGTCGGTATAAGCGTATTCGCCAGACGTTTGCTGACCTTGTGCTTTTATTACTGCTTTAATAGCACGATGCACGACTAAATCTGGGTAACGACGTATTGGCGATGTAAAATGCGCGTAAGCCGATAACGCTAAACCAAAGTGACCAATGTTATCTGGCTGATATACAGCTTGTTTCATTGAACGCAGTAACATAGTTTGAATAAGTTCAGCTTCTGGGCGGTCACCTAGTCGCGCTAATACTTGCGTTATTTCTTTTGGTGTTGGCTCGTCGCTTAATGTACTTTCAATACCTAACTCGCCTAAAAACTTAGTAAAGTTACCTAGTTTTTCTTGGTCTGGTTCGTCATGCACACGATAAAGCGCGCTTGCTTCGTGCTTTTCAAGAATTTTAGCCGCCGATACGTTGGCTAAAATCATACATTCTTCAATGAGTTTGTGCGCGTCGTTACGAATAACAGGCACTATTGATTCTATTTTACGTTGAGCGTTAAATACAAAACGTGTTTCTAGGGTTTCAAACTCAATGGCACCACGGTCTTGGCGTGCTGCTTTAAGTGCCATGTACATTTGCTGTAAATCAGTTAAATGTGGCACAACGGCTGAGTATTCTTCGCGTAGTTTTTCGTCGTTTTGTAAAATGGCATTTACTTTAGTGTAAGTTAAACGTGCATGCGAGTTCATCACGGCTTCGTAAAACTTATAACCCGAAAGTTTACCCGCGCTCGACACGGTCATTTCGGCAACCATACATAAGCGATCTACTTTTGGATTAAGCGAACATAATCCGTTAGAAAGCACTTTTGGTAGCATCGGAATTACTTGCTCAGGAAAATACACTGAGTTACCACGCAAAATTGCTTCTTTGTTAAGCGGCGTGTTCATTCCTACGTAATGCGATACATCGGCAATGGCAACCCATAAGCGCCAGCCACCTGATTTTTTAGGTTCACAATATACGGCGTCATCAAAGTCGCGTGCATCTTCGCCATCAATAGTTACAAGTGGTAAATCACGTAAATCTACGCGACCTTGTTTGTCAGCTTCTTCAACAAATTCACCTAGGTGAGCAACTTGTGCTTCAACTTCTTCTGGCCATACATGTGGAATATCGTGATTGCGCAGTGCGACTTCAATTTCCATACCTGGGGCTAAATGCTCACCAAGTACATCTATAACTTTACCTACCGCGTTCATGTTACGGCTTGGATTTTGCGTAATTTTAACCTGCACCATTTGGTTATGGCGGGCACCGTTTTCGTTGCCTGGTAAAATCATTATATCTTGCGTTATGCGCGGGTCTTCAGCGACTACCACAGCAACACCGTGCTCAACAAAGTAACGGCCAACAATTGGCGCGCGCTCGTTAGTAAGCACTTTTATAATACGTGCATCGCATTTTGAGCCAGAACCACGTTTAGTGCCTTTAGCTAGTACAATGTCGCCATGTAACACCATATTCATTTGGTGCTTAGCAATAAACCAATCTTTACTCTCGCCTTCAACTTCTAAAAAGCCGAAACCGTCTCTGTGGCCTATTACTTTGCCTTTGGTTAAACCGGCTTCGTCAATTAGGGCGTAGCATTTAAATTTATTGAAATACAGCTGTCCGTCACGCTCCATAGCGCGAAGGCGGCGTTTAAATGCTATTTGGCGTTCGTCATCGTTTACTGCTAGTTCTTCACATAATTGCGCGTAGTTAGCAGGCTTTGAACGCTCTTGAAGGTGAGTAAGTATAAACTCACGACTAGGGACTGGGTTTTCGTACTTTTCTTGTTCTCGACTGAGATTTGGATCTTGGTTTGACATTCACTATCTTGTTAGTTGGTTATGTAGGTATTTTAACCCATATAGTTATAATGAGACAGGTAAAAGCTATTAAACTTTTAAGAAAGCACTTTTACCGTACTGTATAGTTTAAAAATCTAGCGCAATGGGACTTAACGATCCCTTAACTGCAAAGCATTTAGTCATTTCGTAGCAATGCTAAAACCTATACTATTTTTTTTGTAGGTTTTTCCACAGCAGTTTACTTATATTATCAATAAAGCTTGGGTCTTCTTCTTTCATCGTAAGTAAAATCTGCTTATTCATTTGTGTTTTATTTTGAGCGTAAATCCAACGGTTTTTATTAAACTGCTGGGCAAACTCAAGTGCACCCGCTTGTAGTTCGTCATTATTTGCAAACACAGCTTCAACTACTTTGTTCTCTAGCAGCTGCTCTGCACCAACCCGCTCTCCTGACATAGCTAGACGATTAAAGAATGTTTGCGAAATTGCTTTATTAATTATAGGAAACATCGACGGAACAAACGGCACCATTACATCCACTTCAGGAAAACAAAAAAAGCCTTTGTCTGATTTCATAAATCTAAAGTCGCACGCACACGCAAGTACAGCACCATTACCATAGGTATGCCCGTTTAACACAGCAATAATAGGCATAGGAAAAGTAACGATGCGTTTAAATAAATCGCCTATTTGCACCATAAAGTCAGAAATTGCTGCAGGTAAAATACTTGGATTAGACATCCATTGAAGGTCGATACCCAATGACCAATTTTTATCACTCGAAGACGTTAAAATAACTGACTTAATATTTTGATCTGCTTCAATGTGGTCTAGGTGTAAATTAAACTCAGCCAAAAACGCTGGATTATGACGGTTTTCAGCGGTATTCATGGTGAGTATAGCGGTGTTATTTGTAGTTGTTAGTTCTATTAAATTTGCCATTAAATCCTCTTTTTTGCTTTTTAAGTTAGCTCTAAGCGCAGTTCATTATTTTTATAGTTATCAATAATACCAACTCGATTAATTAAGTGGTCTATTTTGGGGCAAGAAAACCTTGTCGATTATAAGGCAAATTAGTTGTTCTATATCAAAAATTTTAACACAGTTAGTGTCAGATTTAATCCCTCAAATTGATTAAGTATTATTGCGGATTGGTATAAGGCATGTTTATTTTTTGAGGTTAAATTTTCAGCGGTATGTTTAACTTGGCGCTTATAAAATTCGAGGTTTGGTAATTAATCGTCTTGAATTCAAGTGTTTAGTTTGGATGAATTTCAAAAAATAAGAAGCACTTAATTTAACTCAATATAAACATTAAAAAAGGCGCTCTTAAATTAAGCATCGTTCTTTACAAAACTTATTGTCGATGTTTTTACTTTCCTATCGCTTCTTTGGCGAACAAGTGTTTTATTGGCCCTAGGTTATCAACTAGCGACAACCCTACTCCGCGAATAAGCTTTTTAAACGGATTAGCCCCTTCAAATAACTCTTTTAGCCCTTGCATCATGGCTATGTGTTTTTGTGCGTCGAGCTTACGGGTACGTTCGTAATCGCGCAGTGTGCGCGTGCTTGCAAACTCCTTGCTATCACTTGTTAAAAGCTCAATTAAATAAGCCGCATCTTTTAGGCCTAGGTTCATACCAAGCCCTGCAAGTGGATGGATTGTATGTGCAGCATCGCCAATGAGTACCACTTTGCCTGAAACCCATTGCTGAGCGTAGCGCATTTTAAGTGGAAAAGCTGCGCGCGCACTTTGCACTTCACATAGCCCGCATTGGCCATCTATTGCTGCCATTACGGCTTTATTAAAGCTGCTGTCGTCCATTGCAAGCAGCTCATCGCAGTGGTTTGGGCTGGTAGACCATACTATTGAATGCGTATTTGCATCGCTCAGAGGTAAAAATGCCAGGGGCCCGGTTGGTAAAAACACTTGGCGTGCGGTGTTTTCGTGCGGCTCTTTGGTTTTTACGGTTGCGACTAGCGCATGGTGATCGTAATCTTTAAAGCTAAGCGCCATATTAAATTGTTTGCGAATAGCTGAGTTTGCCCCATCAGCGGCCACCAGCAGTTTTGCAATAATTGGCTCGCCGCTTTTAAGCGTTATAAATACATCTGATTCGCTTTGATGTATTTGCTGATACTGCGTATCAAACATTAGCGTGGCACTGCTTTGTTGCTCTAGCTCTTTTATAAGCGCGTAGCGGATAATGTCGTTTTCAACAATATGGCCTAAATGTTCAAGCTCAAGTTGTTTGTTATCAAACGCTATTTTGCCAAAACTGTCGGCGTCGCGTACGTCCATATGCGTATAAGCGCACGCTCGCTGTGCGATAATTTCGGGCCATACGTTTAATTGTTCAAGCAAGGTTTGACTTGCAATGCTTAGCGCACTTACGCGCAAACCATATTCGTCAGTTGGTAATGTTTGTGTTGGTGCGCCGTCGAGTACAACTACGCTTATATCGGCTTTTGCCAATCCAAGTGCTAGTGTTAGCCCTACACAGCCGCCACCTACAATACAAACCTGTGCTTGCTTCATAAACGCCTACCTTGTTTAACTTGCCCCATTAACTGTTTAGCTAATGGCGCTTTTAATGCGGGAAATAAATCCATCGAGAACAACCCAATACTCCGCCCCAATGCGAGCACTCGCGATGAGTTTGAAAAAAGCCTAACAAGTGCATCGGTTAAACTCATTACGGTTTTTATATCATCACTGCGCTTTTTAGAATATTCACGTGTAAACGCATAGCTTCCTAAACCGTGTTGGCTGTTTGCTATTAAATTACTAAGTACTTGCACGTCGCGAAGGCCTAAATTAAAACCTTGTCCTGCAATAGGATGAATAGCATGTGCAGCATTACCAATGACCACTGTACGGTGCGCAGTCAAAGACTCGACTTGCCCGTAAACGAGCGGGTAACTCGTGCGCATGCCTACTTTAGTAAATTGACCACCGCGATAACCAAACGCACTTTGTAGGGCACTTATAAAGTCTTGTTCATTAAGTGCCATGTGCTGTTCAACCTGATCTTGGCTCATACACCACACCAACGAATAACGGTTATTGCTCATGGGTAATAACGCCATAGGCCCGCTTTGTGTAAAACGCTCAAAGGCATGATTATTATGCCCACCAGCCACTTCTACATTAGCAATAATTGCGCCTTGTTCATAAGGCTGGGTATTAAAACCAAGCCCGAGTAAATTACGTGTGGGTGATTGTGCACCATCAGCAATAACCAATAGCGCTGCGTTTAATTGCTCGCCGCTTTGCAGTGTGAGTGTATTGCTATGCAGAGTTTGCTCAATGGCAGTTACGCTATCGGGGCACAAAAGCGTAATATTTGATTGCGTTAAACGCAGGTGGAGCGCTCGGCCAAAAGGGTTAACTTCTACTACGTAACCAAGTGAAGGCTTAGCAAATTCGTCGCAATTAATGTGCGCTTTGCCAAAGTGGCCTCTATCAGACACGCTCACTTTTTTGATTGCTGCGGTGTAAGGGGCATTTTGTTCAAATAAATTGAGGCTTTGTAAATACTCTACCGATTGCTGAGCAAGTGCAATACTTCTGTCGTCAAAGCTTGGGTGGTAGTCGCCGGTTACTTGATTAGCTTCTACAACGGCAATATTTAACGCGGGATTAGTTTTAGCCACACTTAATGCGCAGCTTGCTCCTGCTAAACCACCGCCAATAATAACTACATCAAACTGCTTAGCCACTTTACTCTCCGAGCTTTATACGTTTTTAGCACTTTGCATAAGTGCTTCTATATCGCTAATTTTTTTAGGTACGCTTAGGGTCAAGTTTTCATGGCCGGTTTCGGTAACTAGCAAGTTATCTTCGATACGAATACCAATGCCTTTGTATTTTTGCGGTGCGCTTGAGTCTTCGCTTATATAAAGCCCAGGCTCTATAGTGAGTACCATACCCGGCTCAAATGCACGCTCAACGTTATTTACTTTGTAATCGCCAACATCATGTACATCTAAACCAAGCCAATGCCCAAGCCCGTGCATGTAATATTCTTTACATGCCCCTTTTGCCATTAGCTCATCAAAGTCGCCGGTTAAAATACCTAAATCAAGTAAACCTTGGGTCATTACTTCCATTGCACGTTTATTAGCATGCGACATAAACCCGCCGGGTTTTACTTCATCAAAAGCAACTTCTTGCGCTTTAAGAACAATATTATAAAGCGCGGCTTGCTCTTCGCTAAATTGTCCATTTACTGGAAAAGTACGGGTAATATCGGCGGCGTAACCTTGTAGCTCGCAACCGGAGTCTATAAGTACCAGGTCGCCATTTTTTAATACGTCGCTATTTTGCGTGTAATGTAAAATATTGGCGTTGTCGCCACTACCAACAATTGTGCCGTACGCCGGGTGCGGCGCACCATTCATGGCATAATGATGATGCAGCTCTGCCTCTAGCTGAAATTCAGTAGCTCCGGGGTGTGAAAAACGCATAGCGCGCATGTGCCCTCGCGCACTAATTTCACAGCCTTCTCGCATAACATCTATCTCGCTTGGCGATTTAAACAAACGCATTTCATGAATAAGGCCGCGTATTTCTTTTAAAGTACTCGGTGCTTTAAGGCCTTTTCGTGAGCCACTTCGAAGTGTACCTAGTAACGAAAACACTTTAGTATCAAATGAAGGATAAGCACCTTGTGCAAAATAAATCGCATCTTTTTCATTTAGTATATCGAGTAGCTTATCGTTTAATTCACTTAGCGGGTAAGCTTCATCAAACAAGTAGTCACTTTTAGCTTTATCAAAGCCAACCCTGCGGCCATGCCAAATTTCGGCAAGCTTGTCTTTATCTAAGCAAAATAAAGTACTCGGTGCATTGCTGTTGTTACATAGTACAAGTACAGCGTCGGGTTCGTTAAAGCCTGTTAAATAGAAAAAGTCGCTATCTTGTCTAAATGCATATTCGGTATCGCGGCTGCGCGTAACTTCGCTCGCAGCAGGGATAATAGCAACGCTATTTTTATCCATTTGCGCAAGTAAACGCTCGCGGCGTGCTTTAAATTCTGACTTTTGTACTTCAACCATTATTAACCAACCCGTTTAACTTTTTAAACTAATGAAGTGTTTTTTTAGTACTTTGCGTGTTTTGCTCTTTACCAAGCTCTGCAAAACAAAGTAGTGCTGATACACGCACATACTCAACGACTTCGTGCAGCGCTTGGCTGTCTTCTTCGGTCTCTTCAAAAGTAGTATCTAAGCGAGTGATTTCGCTAAAGTCAGTAATAACTTCTTTAACATCGCTCGATAGTTTACCGTAATCTTTTTGCTTTAAGCCAAAACCAAGCATAAAGCCTGCTACCCATGATACGAGACCATTAGCCTGATCGATAAGTGTTTCGTCGTCGCTTGGTAAAAATAAATCAAACTGAAATTCATCATCATTAAAGCTAGCGACTACTTGCTTATAAATAGTGCCAAAAAACTGCTTTAAATCGTTACTAAACGATTCACCATCGTTAAACACATCGCTTAAAAGGCCTAAGTATTCTTTGTCGTCAATGGTTAAACCACACGCAAGTAAACCACTAATTACACCATGCGCTTCAGCAGGTGATACAAATATTTCGTTTTTTTCTAAAAGCAGTTGAGCTTTTTCGTAATCGGGTAAATCGTTCATAATCGAATCTTCGCTTTGCAAGTTAAGGCAATGCTACCACTCGATAAAAAGCAACTCCAATTAATTGTATGATCAAGCTCAAAAACCATGCGATAAAGTAAATGGCGAGTTAAAGGTGCGGGAAAACTAAGCGAACGGTTTAATTTTTTACGTTTGGGGTTTAAGGATTGGATTATGTCTTATATACTTAAATTGTTCCCTGGGGTACCGGAGCTTGGTTAAGTCCCTGAGCCGATAAATTTTATACCAGGATTTCTGTTCGTCTACTATTGTGCAAGCTCGGCATGTACCGAGAAGCCTACGGTAAACCGCAGATTTCCGCCCTGAAACCTTCTGGTTTCAGGACTGAAACCGGGTACCGTATCTTGGGGAACACCTTCTTATTTTTATACTCCCTCTTATTGCTTATTCATTTTTTTGCTATACCTTCGTACATTATTTTTATAATTTTTGGCAAAAAAAAGCTGCAAGCAATTTCTTACTTACAGCTAAATTTTAAATGCTTACGCTTATTTACTTAAACCAACCTTGAAAGCGCTCCATCATCATGTAGTTTATTGGCACTAACAATAAAGTAATAAAGGTCGCAAAAATAATCCCAAACCCTAGACTTACCGCCATAGGTATTAAAAACTGCGCCTGAGTCGCTTTTTCAAATAATAACGGCATTAAGCCAATAAAGGTCGTTAAACTAGTTAGCATTACAGGGCGAAAACGCGATGCACCTGCAATTTTAACCGCATCTAGTAATTTGCCGCCTTCACTGCGCTTTTTATTGATAAAATCAACTAGTACAAGGGAGTCATTTACTACCACCCCAGTTAAAGCGAGCATACCAAGCAAGCTCATAATGGTTAAATCCATGCCCATAATCCAATGCCCGACTACAGCACCTATCATGCCAAATGGAATTACACTCATTACTATAATTGGCTGTAAGTAAGATTTAAGCGGTATTGCTAATAGCGCATAAATTATGAAAAATACAAACACAAGCGCCCAAGCCAATGACCCAAACGACTCTCGCTGCTCTTTAGCCTCACCTTCTAGTTTATAATCTACTCCAGGATATTGTTGCATTAACTCATCTAAATACTCCGTTAGGTCAGCCTGAAGTATGGTCATGTTGGTGTTATTTTTTTCAATATCCGCTGTTACATTTAAAGTACGGTAGCGGTCTATTCGGTTAATAGTTGACGGGCTCTGCCCTGCGGTAAGAGTTGCAACATGCGATAACGGCACCGAGCCACCAGCTGGTGTATTTATAAGTATATTTTGTAAATCGGCTACAGAGCGACGCTCTTCAATAGGCAAGCGTACCATTACACGAACATCATCACGTCCGCGCTGAATACGCTGTACTTGCGAGCCAAAGAAGGAGTTACGCACTTGCCCTGCAACATTAACTCTATTTAAACCCAGCGCTAAGCCTTGCTGCGTAAGCTCTATTTGTAACTCTTCTTTACCATCAGACATGCTATCGGCAATATCAAACACCGTTGGGTAGGTCGATAAACGGGTTTTAATGTGATCAGCCACGTCTTGTAAAATAGTCAACGAAGTCCCGCTAAGCTGAACATCAATTGGGTCAGAACTTCGGCCAATTTCGGCTCTAAACGTTAAGCTTTCAGCACCTGGAATGACACCAATTAAATCGCGCCATTCGCTGGCAAGCTCTCTTGATCCTATTTCTGATTCACGCTTTTCAGCCGGTGTTATTTCAAAGCGTACAGAACCTGAATTAGATACACCACCGCGCCCACCTGTTGTGGCTAATATATTTAAAATAACGCTTTCACCTGTATCTGGGTCGCGGTATTTTTCTTGTAATTGCTGCGCCTTTTGCGACATATCAATTACGTATTTATTAGTGACTTCAAACGGCGTACCTGTTGGTAGTGTTAAGTTAACGCGGACTGTTTCGCTTGGTATACGCGGGAAAAATACAAACTTAGTCCAACCGCTAGTGATCATGGTTAAAATTATTATAAACACACCAACAAACAAACTTACCGAAGCCAATTTATGGCGCAGTGCTAAATTTAAAGTTGGTTGGTAATATTTTAAAATCGCGTTTTCAAATCCATCTGCAAAACGCTGTTGAATAACATCAAACTTTGAAGGTTCGCCTTTTTCGTGGCGTAGTTTTATATATTTTAAATGTGCGGGTAGTACAAATTTAGATTCAATCAATGAAAACAATAATACCGGAATAACCACTACCGGTATTTGTGCAAACAGAGCACCGCGCGCCCCTTCAATAAAGGCTAAAGGTAAAAAGGCGGCAACGGTAGTTAATACACCAAATGTTACTGGTGTTGCGACTTCTTGAGTGCCTAAAATTGCAGCTTGCTCGCCCGATTTAGCTGTTTTTAAATGGGTATAGACATTTTCGCCAGTAACTATGGCGTCATCAACAACAATTCCCAGTACTAATATAAAGCCAAATAAACTCATAATATTAAGGGTTACGCCAAATATAGGCATCGCTATAAACGCCCCCATAAACGAAACCGGAATACCAATAAATACCCAAAATGCAATTGCAGGGCGTAAAAACAAAGTAAGTAAAGCAAGTACTAAAATACCGCCTTGTAGGGCATTGGTCGTTAGTGTGGCAATTCGACTTTTAACCAGCTCCGAATCATCATCCCAGTAACTTAGTTCAAATCCTTGTGGAAGGGAGCTTTGTTGCTCTTTTATGTAATTTTTAACTTCGTCAGCAACAGTAATCGCACTTTGCGGACCAATTCGATATACGTCGATAAATGCAGCCTGCTTACCATTAAAGCGAGTACGTACTGGGGTTTCTTCAAAATCGTCTTTAATTATTGCAATATCGCCTAAACGAATAATCGTGCCGTCAGCTTGGTTTTTAACAACAATATTGGCAAATTCATCTTTACGATATGCTTGCCCTTTAGAGCTTATAAGTACGTCCCCACCTTCAGTTTTTAAGTTACCAGCAGAAATATCAGAGCTTGAATTAGCAATGGCACTCGATATTTGTGCCAAACTTAAATCGTACTGGCGAAGAACGTCTTGGCTTACTTCAATGGCTATTTCGTAATCACGAACACCACTTAGCTCTACCTGCGTCACATTTGGTAAGCGTAGAATTTGATCGCGTACTGTTTCTGCATATTCACGGGTTTCTTTTTCGCCGTAATCACTCGATACAGTAACCGCGATAACTTCGCGAATTCGCTCCGCAAGCGCGACTATTGGCTTTTCAGCATCGGCTGGAAAGGTGTTAATTGCATCTACACGACTTTTAATATCGGCTAAAAGCTCACGCGGGTCGTAGCCCGTTTCAACTTCTATTGTTACAGAGCCAGAACCTTCAGAAGAGCGGCTAAATATTTGCTTAATACCTTCTAAATCTTGTACGGCTTCTTCTATACGAATTGTTACGCCTTGCTCTACATCCTCTGGTGTTGAGCCACGCAAACTTACGTTCACGCTTATCATGTCGGTTTCGAATGAAGGGAATACTTCAAGCGGTATTTTAGTCGATAAACTAAAAAGCCCCGACAGCAGCAACGTTACTAGCAATAAGTTAGCTGCAACATGGTTTTTGGCAAACCAAGCTATCATGGCTTATCTCCTTGCTTTGCTGGACGGCGTTTTTTTAACTCTTCAACACTAATACCAAGCTCTTTTGCTTTTTGTTCAAGCTGCTCTGGAGTCGGGCGTTTTCCTTTACCTTGCCCATTCGCTCCACGGCTTTTAGGTTGATCTGCACTTTGTTCACCTAAAATACTTACTTGAGTTCCTGAACTTACTTGACCAAGTGGAGTAATAACAAGCTTATCATTTGCGTTTAAACCGGTTTTTATCATCGCCTGAGTCGCATTTTGCCAAGCTAGTGTGATGTCTTTGCGCTTAAGTACGCCACCTTCAACAATGTAAACGTACGTTCCTTGATAAATTGTACTGTTAGGAATTATAAGTGCGTTAGATACTGTTCTGCCGGTAATTTGCGCTTTTATATACTGCCCAATTTTTATTGGGTACTGGTTATTTGCTGTTGCTTTATACGGGTCATTAATTTTAGCAACGACATAAAGCTGCTGTGCGCCTTCATCTATAGCACCTTCTGTGCGTGCTAATTGACCTTGCCACGTTTGCTCACCTACTAAGTCAGAAGTAAATTTAACAATTGAACCCGCTTGGTTTTTAGCACCATCGCGATACTGCTCTGGTAAATTTACAAATGGGAGATCTTTATTTTTAATTGGTAGGCGAATCTCAACGCTATCGATTGCGTAAATGGTGGCTAGCTGTGTGTTGTTAGTAACAACTTGCCCTAAATCAACACTACGGCTGAGTATACGCCCCGCATATGGCGCCGTTACTTTAGTGCGCTCTAAATCAAGCATCGCTTTTTCAAGTGCTGCCTGCGCCGATAAAACCTCAGCTTCAGCGGCTGCTAGTTGTGGCTCACGTAGTACTAAACTGCTTGCCTGATTTGAGCCGCCAAGGCGTTTCCAATCGGTAATAGCTTGTTGCCCACGCGCCTTCTCTTCTAGCAAACCTTGCTCTGCGGTTAATAAATTGGCTTGAGCAGATTTAACTTCAGCCTGATGATCTCTGTCGTCTAGTTTTAAAAGTACATCGCCTTTTTCAAAAAAGCCGCCTTCTCTAAAGTCATCACTTACTTCAATTATTTGCCCAGATGCCTGAGCCACTAACAAGCTTTGTGTACGTGGTTTTACAGTACCGTAGCTGTCTATCATCACTTGATAATTTTGTGGTTTTAGCTCAAGCGCAGCCACACTTATTGATGCCTTAGGAGGTATCCCAAAGCGTTTAGCCTCAGGCGTGTTATTTTTAATAAACATAACAATTAAAATAGTGGCAACTATAACCACCGCTGGAATAATAATTTTTGCTGTTTTAGTTTTCATCGTTATTGCTCTTTAGTTCACTTGAGGGCTTTGCAAAATCACCACCAAGGGCAATGTGTAAGTTAATTCTATTGGCTATTAATTGGTTTTTAATATCGATTAAGGAGCTTTGCGCGTCAAAAGAACGGTCTTGGGCATCAAGCACTGTCGTGTAAGTTACCAAGCCACTTTGATACTGCTCAAACGACAATTGCTCTGCAGCAAGTGCGTTTTCTTGTGCCTCTAATGTGCTTGTATATTGAGCTTTAAGGGACTGCTGCTGCGAAATTGCATTTTCAACATCGCCAAACGCGTCATAAAGCGTTTGTAAATAAAGCTGCTCTTGCTTTTGAGTATTAAGACGCGCTATTTCTTCGTTGGCTTTTAAGCGCCCTCCTTCAAAAAGTGGCGCTGAAATACTACCTAATAAAGACCATGCAAGGCTTGATGGAGAAAACAAGTCGCTTACTCGGTCTGTACTATCACTTAATGAAGCTGTTAAATCTAAACTTGGAAAGCGTTGTTTATGCGCATATGCCAATGATGCATCGGCTGCTAAAAGCTCATACCAACTTGCACGTAGAGTAGGTTTTCGCGTTATAAGCTCAGAAGGTAATCCTAGAGGAATATCGGTATTAATAACAGGTAAGTCACTACTAGCAGTAATAGCGCCTTTTGGGTATTCACCAAGTAAACGCTCAAGTACACGTGCTGATGCCGATAAACTCGCTGTTTGAGTGGCAATGCGAGAGCGTTCATTATTAAGCTCATTACGCGCTAAATACACATCGAGCGCTTCGTTTATACCTTGGCGATAGCCAGACTCAATAATATCTAGATTTTGTTGTGCATTGGCTTCACGACGCTTAAATAAATCCAGTAATTGCTGCGCCGTAACCACATCAAACCAACCTGTTACCACATCAGCAACAAGTTGCTGTTTAGCTTGCTCAAACCGCGCCTGCTGAGCTAAATAGTTAAGATTAGCTTCGCGCTTAGCGTCAGAAAGCTTACCCCATAAATCAACCTCGTAAGTTAAATTTAAACTTACGGAGCTTGCGTTGTCGTAACTTACAGGGCGGTTGTCTTTACTACGGCTTGTACGTGTTGATAAATCGAGGCTTGGCCAAAGTGCAGCGCCCGAGACTATAAGTTGCTGCTTTTGAATTTCAACATCATAACTCGTTTGCAAAAGCTGTTGGTTGTTTTTAAGTGCTTGTTGTACAAATTTATTAAGCGTAGGATTTTGTAATTGTGTAAGCCATTGCTCTTGTATTTTTAATACTGAGCTTGATGCTTCTTGCTGCCATTGCTGAGGCATATTATTAGGGACTTGCATGCGCTGAGACGAGTTTAAATCACTCGCACAGCCGCTGAGCAGCATCACACTAATTGCCAGTAGGGTTGGCTTGCATTGCCAAATCATAATTAAACCTAAATTACTGCTATTTATGAACGTAATTCAAGCACTTTGGCAAATTTTGCTCAACTTACTTTACATAACATTACATAGCTAGCGATGAATTAACATAATAGCCAGTTATACGGTAAAAATGAGTAAATGATCAGCAATTTTTAATACTAAAATTAACTTTTTGTAATGTGTTTAAGAGATTAACTATACAAAAACAAAAAAGCCCCGCTATAAGCGAGGCTTTAAATAAATGTGCCGACTAACCGACTCGAGCAGGTAACTTATACAGACTACTGATTACAAGTCAGTTGCTTTGCTCTTAACTATGGGTATTTTTCATTCTCAAGTTGAAAACAAAAAAGCCCCGCTATAAGCGAGGCTTTAAGTAAATGTGCCGACTAACAAAGTCGAGCGGGTAACTTATACAGACTACTGATTACAAGTCAGTTGCTTTAAGTTACCTAAATAAATGGTGCCGACTAACCGACTCGAGCGGGTAACTTATACAGACTACTGATTACAAGTCAGTTGCTTTGCTCTTAACTATGGGTATTTTAAATTCTCAAGTTGAAAACAAAAAAGCCTCGCTATAAGCGAGGCTTTTAAATAAATGGTGCCGACTAA
>NZ_JJNY01000008.1:0-44386 GCF_000690035.1 Pseudoalteromonas sp. S3431 | reverse complement strand
GTTACCGAGCCCACTAGGTTACAAACCTCACGCCGCGATTAAACAGCCCCTAGATTGAACAAATTTTAATCCTGAAAGGCCAACAAGCCCTAATCCACAGACTTTATTTTGTGATCGCACAGAAAGTAGCTCATAAGTTAAAATAATTTAATTTTACATATGGATGCCTTTATAAAGGAGTTCGGTTTATACTCTTTTTATTAAAAAGCTTTAGGGGTACTTAAATGGCCGACAATTTTCGCGTTATATTTGCTGGACTTGCTGATGGAATAGACAGTAACGCTGCATCTATCAACCTTGCAGATAAACTAAAAACCTCAGAAGAAAAAGTAGCTCTTTTTTTTAAAGGAAAGCCACTGTTTGCACCGAGCCATAAAGACAAAGCACTAAAACAAGCCAAACTATTAGCTAGTTTGGGCATTAAAAGTAAGTTGCAGGCAGTTTCAAATGCAGCTAATACCTCAACTGAGCAGCCTCAAAGCAGTCAACGTGATGAACGTATTTTTGATGCCCTTGATTACATCACCAGTAGCTTAATTCGCCTTGAAGAAAAACTCGAAGAACTTGAACAACGCTTACCAGAAGAGCAATCAAAAAACCCTGAAATAGATGAGGATGACGATTGGCAAGACGACGATTTATTGCTTGATGAAGAGTTAGTAAGCACACCTAAAAAACGCAGTAATGTGCTTTTATATTCTTTAATAGCAACAGCCGTGACGTTACTTATTATATTGGCTGTATATTTGGCATTTCCTAGCTTATTTTCTTTATAATTGCATAGTGAAAGCATCAAATGAATAATAACCGTGCGCAGATAAGAAAATCTATCCGTGAAATACGTAATAACTTGTCAAAAAATCAACAAAATTTAGCGGCGCAATCGCTATATATGAATTTTATTCAACATTTAAAAAGTAAAAAAACGAATAAAACAGAGCATATAGCAATCTACTTAAGTAATGATGGAGAACTAAATACCTCACTGTTAATTAAAGAGTTATGGAATCTAAATCACCACATTTACCTCCCAGTAATCCACCCCTTCAATGGGACTAATTTACTCTTTCAGCGCTATGAAAAAAACTCACCCATGAGGGCAAACCGCTATGGTATCTTTGAACCTAAGCTCAACTGCTCTCAAATATGCCCATTACCGGCGCTTGATTACCTCCTTATGCCGTTAGTTGCATTTGATAAACAAGGTAATCGCCTAGGAATGGGAGGCGGGTTTTATGATAGAACACTGGCGCGTTTACACGAACAAAATTGGCAAAAACCGCAACTTATTGGCTTAGCACATGAATGTCAAAAAGTAGACGTTTTACCCATTGAGTCGTGGGATGTACCACTTAAAACTATTATCACTCCAGATAAAACCTACTGCTGGTAACACGTTAACTTGTATACTAGCAGCATACTTTTGATATAGATGAGCACACATTAATGACACAAGATGAATTAAAAAAAGCAGCTGCCTGGGCTGCACTCGAGTTTGTAAAAAAAGACACCATAGTAGGCGTGGGTACAGGCTCAACGGTTAACCATTTTATTGATGCACTTGGCTCAGTAAAAGACACTATTGTAGGTGCTGTATCAAGCTCTGAAGCCTCTACCGTTCGTTTAAAAGAATTAGGTATTGAAGTATTTGAGCTCAATAACATTGATGTTTTGGATGTCTACGTTGATGGCGCTGATGAAATTAACGCTCAAAACGAAATGATTAAAGGTGGCGGTGCAGCCCTTACTCGCGAAAAAATAGTAGCGGCAGTTGCAAAACAGTTTGTGTGTATTGTTGATGACACAAAGCTGGTCGATACATTGGGCGACTTTCCGCTTCCGGTAGAAGTTATCCCTATGGCGCGCAGCTACGTTGCACGAGAATTATTAAAACTTGGTGGTGACCCTGTTTACCGTCAAGGTGTAGTTACCGATAATGGTAACGTTATATTAGATGTATTTAACTTAAAAATTACCAATGCCAAACAACTTGAAACACAAATAAATTCAATTGTTGGCGTAGTTACCAACGGCCTATTTGCGATGCGTGGTGCTGATAAAGTGATTATCGGCACTAAAAATGGGCCTCAAATTAAATAGGATGAGGTTATGAGTAAGGTATCGTTAGCAAAAGACAAAATTAAAATTCTCTTGCTTGAAGGTGTTCACCAAAGCGCTGTTGAAACGCTAAAACGTAACGGTTACAGCAACATCGATTACGTTAAAACATCCTTACCTGAGGACGAACTAAAAGAACGCATTAAAGATGTACACTTTGTAGGCCTTCGTTCTCGCACTCATATAAGCGAAGCGGTATTAGATGCCGCTGAAAAGCTCGTTGCAGTTGGTTGTTTTTGTATTGGCACAAACCAAGTTGACCTAGACAGCGCACGCGAACGTGGTATTGCTGTATTTAACGCACCGTTTTCTAACACTCGTTCTGTTGCTGAACTTGTACTTGGCGAAATTCTGCTTTTACTACGTGGTATTCCAGAGCGTAATGCAGCAGCTCATCGTGGTGGCTGGTTAAAAACAGCAAATGGTTCGTTTGAAGCACGTGGTAAAACATTAGGTATTATTGGCTACGGTCACATTGGTACTCAGCTGGGTATTATGGCTGAAAACATAGGTATGAACGTGGAGTTTTACGATATCGAAGATAAGTTATCACTGGGTAATGCAAAACAAGTTCATAACCTAACTCAGCTATTACAACGCTCTGATATTATTAGCTTACACGTACCAGAAACGCCGCAAACTAAAAACCTAATCGGCACAGCTGAACTTGCTGTTATGAAGCAGGGATCTATTTTGATCAACGCTTCTCGCGGAACTGTTGTTGATATTGATGCACTTGCAGAAGCGCTTACCGAGAAAAAGCTAAGTGGTGCAGCAATCGATGTGTTCCCTACTGAGCCTAAATCTAACGATGAAGAATTTGTATCTCCACTGCGTCAATTCGACAATGTTATTTTAACACCACACATTGGTGGTTCGACACAAGAAGCACAAGAGAATATTGGCATTGAAGTAGCAGGTAAACTGGCTAAATACTCAGATAACGGCTCAACCATTACTGCGGTTAACTTCCCCGAGGTATCGCTACCAGAGCTTGCTAATCGTAGCCGTTTATTACACGTGCACCACAATCGCCCTGGCGTACTAACGCAAATTAACCAAGCGTTTGCACAGCACGGTATTAATATTGCCGCGCAATATCTGCAAACAGATTCAGCAATTGGTTATGTTGTTATTGATGTAGATACTGATCACTCTGAAGTTGCACTTAAAGAGCTAAGCGCTGTTGAGGGTACAATTAGAGCACGTATTCTTCATTAATAATGAGATTGGCTCTTTGAGCAATAACTACAGTTTTATAAAAACACCGCACTTAATTTAAGCGCGGTGTTTTTTTATAAGCTGTGTATTTCTCATAAGTTACATGTGCGCGATGTAAAATCGCACCTACCGCTTGGATATATATATAATTTTGTAGGTGAGGTTTTATACCTCGCTTTTGCATATTAAAAACACGCGCTACATGTGCGCGATGTAAAATCGCACCTACTGTTTGAGTGTATATAATTTGTAGGTGAGGTTTTATACCTCGCTTTTACATATTAAAAACACGTTACATGTGCGCGATGTAAAATCGCACCTACTGTTTGAGTGTATATAATTTGTAGGTGAGGTTTTATACCTCGCTGTTTAAACATTTAAGCGATAATGCACAAACGCGAAATAAATTCGCACCTACTGCTTGGGTATATATAATTTTGTAGGTGAGGTTTTACACCTCGCTTTTTAAACATTAAAGCGATATTGCACAAGCGCGAAATAAATTCGCACCTACAGGTTCGGTGTTTGTGCTGTTGTAGGTGAGGTTTTATACCTCGCTTTACATATCTAAATATATTAAATAACACCGTTTAAAATAAAAACCTCAAGGCACAAAAAAGCGCGAGTAAAACTCACGCTTAAATCATTTAAATTGAACTATCAACACCTTTTCGCTTCACTGACAGCTCAACGCGATTATTAATCACCTTTTACTTCTAAATTAATAAACTTAACGAGCTCTTCAGGTTGCCCTACTAGCATCATAATGTGTTGATTAACTTCCATCATGGTTTTACCTTCAGGTAATTTTGCAGATACGCTAAATGAATTCAAACCTTTAGCAAAGCTAGTTAAAGCCTCAGCTATGTCTTGCGTTACGGGAGCTTGTTGTAACTGCTGCTGTAGCATAAGTTCCATTTTCTCTAACGTCATACCTTGCTTTTCAAGCTCACTTGATAATAAATCTTTTAGCTTACCTTGATTATTTAAGGCAAAACTAACATTGCGCGGCTCCAGTTTGCTCATTGCTTGCATAACAAGTGTTTGCTGCTGTAACTCTTGCTCGTAAGTCAGAGGTTGATTACCGGCTTCTTGTTGCGCCTTACTAATAGCCAATGACGCATCCATTAATGCTTTTGAATTAGCTAAGCCCATATCCATATTAAAACTAACAATATCTTTTGCATCTAATTTAACAACCACATCACTGTTGCCCGACTGTTCGTCGTAATCAAGCGATGAGTGTAAGTCATAACTTGCCGATGCTAACATTTCGTTCGTATCTGCTGGTAATTTTGCGGCAAAGTCTTTATCAAACTGGAAGCTTTTTACATCAAAAGATGTATGAGGCGAAATATTATCCGGATCGTAACCCGTTATTTCAATACTTTGAATCTTAGCAACATTGTCACCCTCAGGGCTTATTACTTCCATATTTGTTATTTCTACGCTTTTTGAAATAACACTTGCTGATAAACCAGCATATTTAAATATAGCGCCCGTTTGCTCACTTACTAAAGCAAGTTGCTTATCTACTTCTGCACGCACTTCTTGTGTTGCTACATAATTTGCATAACTTACACCACCAACACCTGCTGCAACAATAGCCGCAACTATAACTAATTTTTTCATGTTATCTCCTTATTTAATTCTTAATATAAAATGGTCTTAACTCAAGAGTAACACTGATGAACATTACCGGTTAAGCGTTTTTGCTGGCTAGTTAATTAAACTAAGTAACTCATGCACTGTTTTTACTGGGGTAATTTTAGCACCCAACCCTTCCATGGATTTATGATAATTACGAAATGGAATAAATATTTCAGTAAAACCATGTTGTGCTGCTTCTTTAACGCGCGGTACACCACTATCAATTGGACGTACATCGCCGTTCAAGCTAAGTTCCCCCATAATACACGTGGTACGAGGTACAACAAATTCATTTAAACTACTAAGTAATGCGGTAACTAACGCCAAATCAATACAGGTTTCTGATTCATCAATTCTTAAACCACCTACTATATTAAAAAACGTATCGTGAAATATTTTAGTTTTAGTGTGCTTGCGCAATATACCGGTCAGCATTTTTATACGATTCATATTTAAACCAACGCAAACACGCTGCGGAAATTCCGCCTCAGTTTCGGTGGTTAAACATTGAATTTCGAGTAATAAATTACGATTTCCTTTACGAATACAAGTAATTGTAGACCCAGGTGAATCGGTGGTTGAACCCGATAAAAATATTTCGCTTGGGTTATCAACACTTAACATACCGCGTTCGCACATTTTAAAAATGCCCACAGTATCAATATCACCAAAGCGATTTTTATTGGCTCGCAAAGTACGAATTTGCCCATCGTTGGTGTCAATATGTAAAAGCGCATCCACTATATGCACCAAGGTCTGCGGGCCAGCTATTTCGTTATTCTTATTTACATGAGCAATAATGAACATGGTGACATCATTTTGCTTACAATATTGAGTCAATGCTTGTGCGGCACTCTTTACTTGCGAAGGCGAGCCTGGGCTACCATTAGCGGTATCGGTTACAACAGCTTGAATAGAGTCGATTACAGCAAACTTAATTTTATTCTTCTCAAGCTCATCAATAATTGTTTCAACGCTTGTTTCTGAAAGTAAATAAAGCTCGTCCGGGTTGTAGTTTAACTTTAAACGGTTAACCCTGTTTTTAAACTGTGATAAAGACTCCTCTGCCGTACAGTAAAGTGATGGCATACGCTGTGACATCCTAGCCACTAAATCAGACAGCAATGTAGTTTTACCAGCGCCAGGGTCGCCAGAGATTATATTAACCGACCCAGTTGTGACACCACCGCTTAGCACACGATCAAGTTCGCCGATTTCAGTTAGCTGTTTTTCAGCCTCTGTTGTAGTAATGTCATTAATTTTTTTAGAGCCGCCACCAATACCACCAGCATAACCGCCTACACTTGCTCGCACTGCCGCTTTTTTACTGTGCCCTGCTGAAGGTTTAAATTCTGCTAATGTGTTCCATGCACCGCAGCGGCATTGACCTTGCCAACGTTGGTAGTTCATACCACATTCAGTACAAACAAACTCTACTTTTGCCGCTTTTGCCATTAATAACCTTACCTACTATTCTTTAATTTTTAAAATGCTTACTATTAAATGATTATCTTGCCATTCCACGCTTTTTCTCAGCAACGATTTTTACCTGTGAAAAACCTAGTATCACAATCATTAAATACAATTCTGTTTTTATTCCCTGTAATTTAGGGCATACTTTTTGCTTTGAAATAATTTAAAGTAACTTGCCAACAAAATGGCATTTAACACATAATAACAAGAGCTAAACTGTAGTTACTCAAATAACCGTACCTATATTAATAACATAGAATGGTTTAACGTTTATTTTTTTTAATAAATAGACTCAACAGTATACCTACTTTTTCAATTAGACGGTGATGGTTTTATAAATGGCTGATGACATAATGCTCAAACACGAAGACCTCGTGAATGAGCTAAAACAATATTTAGGTAACACCAAGTTTGACATGATTTTCAAATCAAAAACGGCAGAGCTTACAAAGCCTGAACAATTTTTGATGAAAATGGAGATGTCACGCTTATCTCAGCCTGTTGCCCGATTTGTTGATTTACGCGGTTTAGTTACCGGACATGTAAAGCCCTATGAGCACAATGGCAAACAGCACTTTATGGATGATACTGCCATTGAGGTTTTTGAAAAAGCTTTAGAACAACATGGTGAGTACACGTTAGCCGTTTACGAAGCAGTAATGAATACTGAGAATAATCATCGTGTGTTACAAAAAAAGGCTATAGAAAAGGCTGAATTACCAGAACTAAATGACTCGTTAGATACCGATGTCATTAAATTTGCCTCTTATGAGAGTCGCCGTGAAGAGCGGATGAACTACTCAATAAAAGTCACTATTGCCTACGATGACAAGAAAAACATTGCGGCAAGTACCTCTGACATTTCTCTTAGTGGCTGTAAAGTAAAGCTCGTTACCCGCCATATTTTAAAGAAAGGTCAACTCATCGCAATGCGTTTAGTCGGGCTTGAGCAAGACTTTGAGCTAGGCTTAAAAAACGGTATTCAATACGAAGTAGTGGCTGTGGAAAATATATCTCGTGAATACAACTACATTCGTTTAAAGCGTACTTATGTAGAAAATAATGAAGCATTTGATCGCTTTTTAAAGAGCTTTATTCATGGCAATAAACGCCGTTATAAAGTCAACCTTGATAACACTCTTGATGCTGTCGTTTCAAAAGGCTATGAGCAATATTACATTCCGCGAGTAACTTCTTTATATGTATTTTTAAGCAAAAAAGATGATCACTATTACCCAAGCTTGAGCTTAACAACAGAAAATAATATTTTTATTCAGCGCTATTTTACTGACGAAAGAGCAATCCCTTGCTTGTACAATGTACTCAATCACCAGCGTATAACCCAATTGCTAACGCAAACAACGGCCGTTAAAGAAGATTATCTATATACTTTTACGCATGTATCCTCAGGTAAAATTTACTATTATTCTGCAACACGTAGTGAACTTGAAAAAACGCCTGAGTTGAGCAGTTTATTTTTAAGTTTTGGCAGTCAAAAAGAAAGTTGGCAATGTTTTAAACTTCAAATCATGCCTACTCACCCAGACGATTCGTACATTCCACTTTCTTTACCCAATAGTGCTGGTGAAAACATTGAAAAGCTTAATAAGCCGCCTTCGCCTCGCGTTGAAGGGCTAGTAAAAGATGTAAAGTACATTGTTGTTTTAACAAGTATTGGTAATGCTGTAGAACAAGAGCAGTATAAAAAATTAAATTATGATAAAGCACTTGTTAATCAGCTTAAACATTTTGGTCATGCTAAACATCAAACACCACCTTATTTAGATATTGTTGCACTTGAATATGTAAATTTACGTTCGCATAAGCGCTATCTATATAAAACAGCAGCAAAAGTAACCTTAGGTGACATTACCTTTAGTGGCTACACGCGTGACTTTTCTGTAATGGGCTTACAACTTGAGTGCGAGCAACCCATCACCTTTAAAAAAGGTGACATTATTTTATTATCATTTCCTGACTTGCAAAAAATAACTAAAAAGCACCAACTTAGTGAATTAAAATATGAAGTAATGGCAATTGGTAAATCGTTTACTACCATTAACTTAAAAGCAAGTCGGGTATCTGACTTCCCTCATGCTGGCGTTACCTTTTTCACTCAGTTAATTGAAAACAACAAAGACAAACTTAAAGTATCTGAAGAAGCACCTAAAGTAGAAGGCTTATCTACCGCGCTTAGAAACATGGTTACAAAAAGCGTATGTCAATTTCCATTATACTTACATAAAGAAGCTGCTCATTTTAAAACGGGAGCCATTGGTTTTGGTTTATACGCTAGCCCGTTACATGTGATTTTACAAAACTTTGGGCTGCTGAGTAATAAAACAGACTTATCTAGTATATTGACAGATGAGCAAATAATTAATGTAATTTCGCCGCATATTAAAGATAGAAGCCGCCAAGATCCTCCTCTGGCATTTACAATCGCTATTAATTTTGATCCCCGCAAAGGAGATATCAAAGAGGCTATTACAAGCCAATGTGTTCTAGGTGAAGACTACAGCGGCTTTGAGAAACAAATTAGCCAAGGTATTAAATCGGATCTAATTTTTGTGATGCGTTTATATTTATCACGTACGGGACGTCCTGATACCGATTACTTATCTAACGAATTAAAATATGTAAGCCAATACGCTATGCATAAAGCAAAAGATTTGGAAAAAGCATTATGGTCTGTAGCAGGCGTAGGTGACGTAGTAGATATTACTGAAGAAGCGCTTAGCCACCTAGACCTCAATCAACAACAAATTGAGCAAATGGGACGTCGTAAACTTATTTGGTTAAACCGCTTACGTTAACCGGTTTAACCTAATCTATTTAAAAAGTAGGCTCTTCTCCCAACGGAATAGCCAACATATATAAAAGCTGTAGTAATGATCCTTGGCAAATAGCAGCTTGTGCCTGCTCAACTACCTTAGGTTTACCATGTACGGCAACACCTAGACCCGCTTTAGCCATCATGACTAAATCATTTGCACCATCACCGATAGCAACCGTTTGTATTTTTTCAAGTCCTAGCTTTTGCTGAAGCATCTCTAAAACAACCGCTTTTTGCTGTGCATCGACAATTGTACCCAGTACTTTACCCGTTAGTTTATCGCCTTCAAATTCAAGTACATTAGCATGAACTTCATCTAAATGAATAAGCGCTTGTACACGTTCTGCAAACGGTACAAAACCACCAGAGGCGATAGCTAAGTACCAGTTATGTTGTTTTAAAATTTGGCAAAGTACTTTAATACCTGGCATGAGTGGTAATGTATTTTTAAGCTCTTCAATTAAGCTTTTTTCAATACCAGCCAGTTTAGCGACACGCTGATTTAAGCTTTCGCTAAAGTCGAGTTTACCTGCCATCGCGAGTGCTGTAACCGACGCTACTTCGTCATACACATTAGCCAAACGCGCTATTTCATCAATACATTCAATGGTAATCGCCGTTGAGTCCATATCCATAACCAACAAACCAGGCTCATAAAGGTTAGGAGGTGTGGCTACTTGCACTAACTGGAAATCAAGCGTACTTGAAAACGTTTGAAGCTCTAACGGGTTTATAGCTTGCTCTGCATTTTGCGTATAAAAGCACAGTGCGGGGGCTAGCCCTAAATCAGGTTGGTACTGACATATAGCTGTAACTATTTGGTTATGCTTAGCTAAAAAATCAATAATGCTAGTCACATGGCTTGTGTTAAAGTCACCTGCAAATGCGATACTAAATAATCCCAGCTGTTTATTTGGAACATTATTAAGCGGTAAAAAAATACAATCCTGATAACTAAACCATTGATTTAAAGTTAACATTGATAATGATTGCTCAGTATTAAACTGTGCCATGCTCGTTTGCGCCATGAGATCTCCGTATTTATTTTTATTTTCCTGATATAAACTAATTGATGTAGGTATTATTAGCGCTAAATTCGCCATCAGGTGAGGTTTAAGGTTATAGTGCTAGTTGTAACATCAAATCAAAATCCTGTCAGCAGCATATACGGTGACTATGAAAAATAACCATCTTAAAAATCCTATATCGGCTTCTCAAAGAAAGCGGCTTGTGCGCCTGTTACTTGCGGCTGCCTGTTTTGTGTTGCTAAGTTGGGTTGCTGTTAGTAGCAGTTTCCAAAGCCACCAACTGCTTTATGATAGTGCCGATAGCACTGCAAAAAGTTTGACTAAGTTTATGGCTTTGAATGTAAAAACACCTTTAATCGAAAAAAACAAACCACAGCTAAATACAATTTGTAACGATATAAGCAAAGATGAATTTGTACTTTCGGCAACTATTTACGATCAACAAGGTATTTTAATAGCCAGTAGCGATAACTGGCAATCGCATCATATTTTTGGCCAACTTCCTGATTCAACACCAGGTATTAGCAAATTAAAAACCCCCTTTGTAGAGCCTGTGATAAGTGATGATGATCGTCCACTTGGATTTGTGTCAGTTACGTATTTAACACGAGCAGCAATTGCCGACAGTCATAATCATTTTCATGATTTAGGTCGCCAAGTGCTTTTAATGCTAGTGATTGCCTGCATTTTCACGTGGCAATTAGGGCGAGGCTTAAAACGTTGGCAGGTTAATCGCTACATGCAAAAAACATCTGAGCAAGAATCATAAAGTAGCTTAGCAAGCGTCTCTCTCTTACTGTGTGGCTTTAAATCACACAATGCATTAAATACATCGGGTATATGCAATGGCGTGTTAACTTCACCTTGATAGCCGCTTAAAGGCATTGAGGGAGAATCTGTTTCTAGCACTAAATTTTCTGGCTCGATAGCAGCAATAACGGCGCGTGTTTTAACTGCGCGCTCATAGGTAATAACACCACCTACTCCTAGCTTAAAGCCCTGTTTGATATAGTACTGCGCTTGTTGGATTGAACCTGAAAATGCATGAATCACTCCCCCATTTTTTGGCTTACAACGTTTAAACGATTGCGCAATTAAATCATGGCTTTGCCTATGATGCACAATGAGCGGCAAGTTAAGCTCGTTTGATAGCTCTATTTGCTGTTCAAATAAATAAGTTTGTTTGGATAGGTTTTCAATACTTCTATCAAGCCCACACTCACCAATGGCCACCAGCTGATGCGTATTTGTAGTTGCAAACTCAAATAATGCTTCTATGTGCGATTCTTTATGTTGCTCTAAAAAATAAGGGTGTAGCCCTGCCGCTATTTTTATACTTGAATAGGTTGCTTTGAGCTCTATGAGGGCATGCGATTGAGCAAGGGTAATGCCTGGCACAATAAACTGATTAACTCCCTTTGCTACACACTCTCTTATGAGAGATTCACGATTTGAATCAAACTCACTAAAATCGAGATGGCAATGAGAGTCAATAAATTGCACAGTTACTTACTCATCTATTTATTAAGGATTTAAGCGCGTAATTTGCCAGCTATTATCTGCTTGGCGCTGATATATAAAGCGGTCATGCAAACGATGCGCTCCACCTTGCCAAAACTCAATTTTAGTGGGCACTACACAATATCCGCCCCAAAAATCGGGAAGTGGAATTTCACCTTTAGCAAACTTGTTTTTCATATTGGCAAAGGTTTCCATGAGTACTTTACGTGATGACACCGGACGACTTTGCGCTGATGCCCAGGCGGCTAATTGGCTTTCTTTAGGACGAGATAAAAAGTACTTTGCCACAGCAGAAGTTGGTAATGGTTTAGCCTCGCCATAAACAATAACTTGGCGTTCCATGTGATGCCACGGAAAATGCAAGGAAATTTTGTTATTACCTTTAAGCTCTTGCGCTTTACGCGAACCTGTATTGGTAAAAAACACAAAGCCGTTATCATCCAGATGCTTTAAAAGCACTATGCGCTGTGAAGGTTGACCGGTTTCATCAACAGTTGCTACAACCATCGCAGTTGGGTCGGGTAGTTTGCTTGCTACCGCATGCTCAAGCCATGTTTCAAACTGCTTGAATGGGTCATCTTGCAAGTTATCTTCGCTTAACGCGTCTTGCAGGTATTCACGGCGGATATCTTCGAGTTTCATAACAAGTCCTTTAAATAAAGCCTTAGAAAAGAGCTTAGAGTAGCGAGCTTAAAACATTAGATGTTGAGCAGTAACAAATATTAAGATTCAGGTGTATCGATAGCAATAAACATAGAGTCTCAGGTGTATCTATAGCAATAAACACAAAGCCTCAGGTGCATTCGATAGCAATAAACATAGAGTCTCAGGCGTATCGTTGGGTTTCGTTTCACTCAACCCAACCTACAACGTAAACTACACAACTCAGATATCTGCAAGTGTAGAAGTGCTGACAAGGCGGAGTGCTTTTTTATGCCAAGGAGCATACATTTAGTATGTGACTTAGGCTAAAAAAGCACGACAACGCAGTCAAAGCGAACTACACGCAGCAGACGGCTCACCTAAGTAGTTTAGCCTAAGACAAGGCGTCCAACCTGACTTATCCCTATGAGCATACGGTTTGTATGTGATTAGGGTAAGTCGGATTGGATAACGCAGTATTAGGTTAAAATACGACGGTGATTACATTTGCTCCATAACTTCAATGCCTAGCAAATCTAATCCCGTTTCTAGTGTTTTAGAAACCAAATTACACAGCACTAAACGGCTATCGCGCACGCTTGGCTCTACGCCTTCTTTAAGTACTGGGCAGGCTTCGTAAAATGTCATGTATAAGCTTGCAAGCTCATATAAGTAACCACATAGTACGTGCGGTGTTGCTTCGTTGATCATTAAATCAAGGACTTCTTCAAGCTGTAGTAGCTTAAGTGCTAGTGCTTTTTCTTGAGGCTCAACAATTACAACATCTGAATTTAATGTAGTTGCATCAACGCCTGATTTACGGAAAATACTGCGTATACGTGTATAAGCATATTGTAAGTAAGGAGCGGTTGCACCTTCAAAGCTTAGCATGCTGTCCCAGTTAAAAATGTAATCGCTGGTGCGATGCTTAGAAAGATCGGCGTATTTAACTGCGCCAATACCGACTTTACGGGCAATTTCGCTGCGATCGCTATCACTTAAATCAGACTCACGTTCAGCTAGTTTTGCGGCTGCACGGTTAATTGACTCTTCTAATAAATCAGCAAGTTTTACTGTGCCGCCAGTACGTGTTTTAAATGGTTTATTATCGGCGCCCATCATGGTGCCAAACGGGCAAAACTCGTAGCTTGTTTCGTCTCGTAATAAACCAGCTTTACGCGCTGTTAGCTCTACTTGGTTAAAGTGTAGATTTTGACGTGCATCTACAAAAATTAAGATACGATCGGCACCTAATTTATTTGAACGGTAGTCACATGCAGCTAAATCTGTTGTTGCATATAAAAAACCACCGCCAGATTTTTGTACGATAAACGCTGATGGCTCGCCATCTTTATTAGCAAGTTCATCTAAAAACACCACTTGCGCGCCTTGCGACTCAACGGCAATATTTTTATCTTTAAGTAGGCTAATAATATCGTTAAGCTCTGCGTTGTATGCGCTTTCAGCCATAATATCGGCTTGAGTAAGCGTTACATTTAAACGCTTGTATACTTCTTCAGAGTGTTTAACTGAGGTGGCTATAAATAGTTTCCAAAGCTTTTCACAGTGCGTATCGCCGCCTTGTAGTTTAACAACATAGTCACGTGCTTTATCTGCAAAGCCTTCTTCATCGTCAAAACGTTTTTTAGCATCGCGATAAAAGGTTTCTAAATCAGCAAGTGCTACAGAATCTAAATCAACACCTTGGCTAATTTGATCTTCTAAATGCGCGATTAACATACCAAATTGCGTGCCCCAATCACCCATGTGATTTTGACGTACAACCGTATCGCCTCTAAATTCAAGCGCACGCACAATTGAGTCACCAATAATGGTTGAACGTAAATGGCCTACGTGCATTTCTTTAGCAAGGTTTGGTGATGAATAGTCAACAACCACTTTTTGTGGCTTAGCATGCTCATTTACAGCAAGCTTTGCATCACTGTTAGCGGCTTGTACGCTTTGCGCTAAAAACTCAGGCTTTAAATGAATATTAATAAAACCTGGGCCTGCAATTTCAGTCTTTTGAGCAATATCGCTTACATCAAGGTTATCTATAATTTTTTGCGCAAGCTCACGTGGGTTGCTTTTCATTTTTTTAGCCGCGCCCATGGCTGCATTAATTTGGTAATCACCAAATTGTGGACGTGTGCTTTGCGTTACTGCTGGGTTTGTATCTTCAGGTAAGCCTGCACCAACCATAGCTGCAACGGCTTTTTCAATTAAAATAGTACGAATATTCATATTTTTTTACCTTTGTAAGCCCGCCAAAGCAGGCTTTCAGTTAACTGTAGTCAGTCGATTCTAGTTTTCGCGTGTATGGCTAAACGTTACTTCAGGGTAGCGCTCTACCGATAAGTTAAGATTTACACGGCTCGGCGCAATGTAAGTTAAGTTATCACCGCCATCGAGTGCTAAATTACTTTCGCACTTGCGCTTAAAGTCTTCAAACTTTTTCACATCATCGCTACTTACCCAACGCGCTGTATTTACGTTTACACCTTCGTAAATAGCATCTACGTTATATTCGGCTTTTAAGCGCGCTACAACTACATCAAACTGAAGTACACCTACCGCGCCCACAATTAAATCGTTGTTTATAAGCGGTCTAAATACTTGCACAGCACCTTCTTCAGAAAGCTGTACTAAGCCTTTTAATAATTGCTTTTGCTTAAGCGGATCGCGAAGACGAATACGGCGGAATAATTCAGGCGCAAAGTTAGGAATACCACTAAATTTAAGTTTTTCGCCTTGCGTGAATGTATCACCAATTTGAATAGTTCCGTGGTTATGCAAACCAATAATGTCACCGGCGTAAGCGTCAGCTGCGCGCTCGCGGTCGCCCGCCATAAAGGTTACCGCATCAGAAATGCTCACTTGCTTGCCAATTCGCACGTGATTCATCTTCATGCCTTGGCTGTACTTACCCGATACAATACGCATAAATGCAATACGGTCACGGTGCTTTGGATCCATGTTGGCCTGAATTTTAAATACAAAACCAGTAAAGTTTTCTTCAGTTGCAACAATAAGTCTGTCTTCGGTTTCGCGTGGTAATGGCGTTGGCGCCCATTTAGTTAAACCATCTAACACGTGGTCAACACCAAAGTTACCAAGTGCTGTACCGTAATAAACTGGCGAAAGCTCACCGGCTAAAAACAGATCTAAATCAAATTCGTTTGATGCGCCAATAACAAGCTCAAGCTCATCGCGTAATTGCGCAGCTAAATCTTCACCAATGGCAATATCAAGCTCTGGGTTATCAAGACCTTTAATGGTACGAACTTCTTGAATTTTATGACCCTGACCTGTTTTGTATAAAACAGCTTCGTCATTATGAATGTGGTAAACACCTTTGAACTCTTTACCACAGCCAATTGGCCAAGTGATGGGGGCACAGGCAATATTTAGCTCTGTTTCAACTTCGTCCAGCACTTCCATTGGGTCGCGAATATCACGATCACATTTGTTCATAAAGGTAACAATAGGTGTGGTACGCAGGCGTGTAACTTCCATTAACTTGCGGGTACGGTCTTCTACACCTTTTGCTGCATCAATAACCATTAAACACGAATCTACCGCTGTTAATGTGCGGTAAGTATCTTCAGAGAAGTCTTCGTGCCCTGGAGTATCAAGTAAGTTAACAAGTGCGTTGTTATATGGAAACTGCATTACAGAGGTAGTAACAGATATACCACGCTCTTTTTCCATTTCCATCCAGTCAGACTTAGCATGCTGGTTAGAACCACGGCCTTTTACAGTACCAGCTCGTTGAATAGCTTGTCCGAATAACAATACTTTTTCGGTGATGGTTGTTTTACCAGCATCTGGGTGAGAGATGATAGCAAAGGTTCGTCGTTTATTAATTTCGCTAAGGAGATTTTGATCTGCCATTAAAAAGTTCTTTTAGTTTGTATACGGATATTATCCACTTTAAGTATGCTGAGCTTTCAAGGCTTAAATAATAACAATTGCATTAAATTGGTGATCTATTATAGCGATAAGTAAATAGTGTAATAACAAGGCGAAAATTATCACATAGAGTTGTTCTCTATGAATAATTTTTTAACCTAGTTAGTGAGTTATTCAATACGCTAGAATGATCATGTTTTTAATAAAATTGGTATAAAGCAACCTCGAAAGCTCAACACACCATCAGAAAAGCCCTAAATTGGCTCTTCACATGCGATCCGTTATGTTAATCGTAATTGAAGACTATTTTCGCTGATCTTGGCCTTATAAACAATCAATGGTTAGTTATTAACTGATCTTTTTATTAAAGGCCGTTGAGTTCTAAAATAAAATGCAAAGCTCGCCTCCCCATCCCCTTATTATTTTACGTAAGTTTCTTTGGTTGGTTACAGAAATTAGCCATCAAGACACCTACAGGCTTGTGTAATATAGCGGTTACGCATATTATTGATAAATTGCATGGAGGATAAGTAGTTTGGTCATGAAAACCAGTAAGTTAAGCATTCGATTATTATGGTATATAACGCCGCTTGTTATATTGCCTCTATTATTTTTAGGGGGCTTCACGCTCACGAATGTAACTAACTCCACTCAAAAACAAGCCGATCTAATAATGAGTCGTTTTGTTGAGCAACAACAACAAAAAGTATTTAACTATATAGACTCTTTTCACTCAACTACAAAGCTGCTCTCGACTTCTCCCGTACTGAGTGACTTTTTAGCAAATGATGTACGAGCTAATGGCAGTTATACACGCCAACTAGGTGCCTTAATGGATGTATTTGCCAGTTATAGCGAAGCCTATCCAGATATAGTTAGTATTAATTTAGTCTCTGCAAGCGGAAAAAGCGACGCTTATTATTCAAACAACCTGACTACAGCCCCTAAAAGCTATCCCTTTTTAAATAAAGTACTGCAAAGTAATTTAAGCCAGCAACAGTTCATGGATCAAAAATCAGACGGAACAACCAGTTTGTATTTTATTCAGCGAATTTATAGTGTTGACTACTATTTAAAACGCCCTCAACAGTTAGGCTTTATCGTTGTCCATGTTGAGCCTTCAATACTCAATACCAGTATTTTAGAGGCGCCTTATAACAATACACTTAATTTACTACTCACCAAAGATGGTAAAATTTTATTTAGTTCCGATTACAGTATGCGCGGCCAATACATTAGTGAATACGAACTAAACCGAATACATGATTTAGCTGATATTGGCACCTTGTCGACTATCGAACTATCAAGTATAGATAAAATAGAGCGCATGATTTTTGCGGTACAAATGAGTGGCGGTTATTATTATGTTTCTACTATTCCTAAAGCTGTACTTTATCAATCTGGTAAGGCTATTAGTTTAATAACAGGCTTAATTGTTCTTATTTCGGTGATCACCCTGCCTATATTAATTTTTGTGGTTGTGCGTAACTTACTACTCAACCCTATCGAGTTATTAGGTGCAGCAAGCCACCGCGTTGGGGATGGTGATTTGTCGGTGAATTTACCTGCGCATACAAATGATGAAGTAGGCATTTTATTTAACGATTTTAATCACATGGTTAACCAGATAAGACACTACCAACAACAGCTGGAAGATTATAAACATCACTTAGAAGATAAAGTAGAAAGCCGTACCAAAGCACTTGAAGCAATGAACAGTCAACTAGAGCTGGCGATTGCTCAAGCTGAACAAGCGAATCAACTTAAAAGTCGTTTTTTAGCAAATATGAGTCACGAAATACGTACACCGCTCACTGCTATTATGGGCTTTACAGAACAATTACTACACAACGATAAAATAGCGAACGATAAACAGCACCTCAGTACTATTTTACGAAATTCAAAACACTTGCTAGAACTAATCAATAACATTTTGGACTTATCTAAAATTGAGGCCGAAAAGCTTGCAGTAGATCAAGCGCCTATCAATGTAGTACAGCTCGTACATGATATTGAATCTATTATTGAACCCTTAGCAAAAGAGAAACAGCTTACTTTAAATATAAACTATGAATTACCACTGCCTCGTACCATATACAGTGATATTACGCGTTTAAAACAAATATTAATTAACGTTGCGAATAATGCAGTTAAATTTACAGAGCAAGGCAGCGTTTCTATTTGCGTACATTTTCATCAAAAAAGAAAAATGCTTGAATTTGTTGTCACAGACACCGGCATCGGCATGTCTGAAAATCAAATAAAGCGTGTATTTAAACCATTTGAGCAAGCTGATGCAACGACTACCCGTCGATTTGGCGGTACAGGGCTTGGTTTATGTATTTCCAAAAACTTGGCGCAACTACTCGGTGGTGATGTAGTACTAAAAAGTGAAATAGGTAAAGGAAGTAAGTTTTCTATTAGCGTGTCGTGTCATTTAACAGGCAGAAAACCCGCACTACAATTACTTACAGATAAAAGCCAATTAACGCCAGAAAGAGATCCACTACTATCGTTTGCAACCAACCACTTTGATGCCAATATTTTAGTGGCTGAAGACAACCCTGATAATCAATTACTAATAAAACTACTTCTGCAAACGTGGGGCCTAGAACCCGATATAGCAAGTAATGGCGCACAAGCAGTAGAAATGGCGCTAGTTAACGACTATCAGTTAATTATTATGGATATGCAAATGCCGGTTATGGGCGGGTTAGAAGCAACTAAAATGCTACGCCACGCTGCGTACGACGGCCCTATCATCGCATTAACCGCAAACGTAATGAACCATGATATAGGCACTTATTTGGAGGCTGGTTGTGATAAAGCACTTGGTAAGCCGATTGATAAAGACGCATTAGAAAACGTACTAGTGAGTTATTTACACCTTGAAAAAGATAACCAAAATAAATGGGATAACTTATTAAAAAGTGAAAAATTCCAACAAATTGCAGACAACTACTTAGCTAATTTGCCGACTTACTTAGATGAAGTAAAAACATATCAACGTTCTGATGACTGGGAAGCACTACGAAATGTTGCCCACAGTATTAAAGGAAGTGCTGGGTGCTTTAACTTTGACGATATTTATCACAGCGCAGGCGCACTCGAAGATTCATTAAAAAGTGATAACAAAATAGTTCGCGATGATCTTATAGCCGACTTAATTACCGCTATTGAAAACTCTATAAATAATAAGCAAGTATAAACAACACATGCTCGCTGTTATTGGAAACCTAAACTTAATGCCATCCCCATTAAAATGGCATCTTCAAAGCCATTTTTAGCTGGGTTGTCGCTTGGGTAGTAGTTTTTACGCACTGACATTTCTATAAAGCCAGCGTACTCATACAGCGCAATTGCTCGCGTGTTAGATTCGCGTACCTCTAAAAATAAGTTTTCAGCGTTTTGTTGCTCACCGTATTCAATAAACTGAGCTAACAACTGCTTAGCAATGCCCTTGCCTTGATAACTTGGTGTTACGCAAATATCCATAAGCGTAAAATCAGGACCTGCTTTTTCACCAATATAAAAACCAACCATAGTCTCATTTTCAAACGCGGCTACATTAAAATAGCGCCCACCTAAACACGAACTCATTGTATTTAACGTCCACGGATGGCTATGGCATGCTGTTTCTATTGCCATTAATTGAGGTATTGCGGTTTCGTCTACTGGTTTAAAGTTTATCAAGGTGTTCACTCATTAAAGCCCATAAAGCGCGCTTATCGGCCGTGCTGAGCTGTGGTGTTGTAAGTACTAGCTGATCGTCATTTAATTGCATCTCAGCGCTTTGTACAACGCTGTTAATAGCAATTGGTAATGCTGCACGTTTAATATCTGCAAATAATTGTTCACAAAGCACTATAGGCTCAAGCACATTGTTTTTTGATGCAGTATCAGGTGCATGACTACTTGCCGCAACACTACCTATTAAAAGATTATCTGCAGGAGGGCTATCCGCTGGAAATTTATCGGCTGGTTTAAAGTGTTTATTTAATTCGAGGTTTTCAATACCAAAAACAGCTGCGTACCGTGAATGCATAACGACTCGATGAAATTAGTAAGTAAGGTAATATAAGAATTAATAAATACGATGTAAAGAAGAAATGGCAGGGGCGGAGAGACTCGAACTCCCAACCATCGGTTTTGGAGACCGCTGTTCTACCAATTGGAACTACGCCCCTGCAATGACGACGAATTATAGAGAAGTTTCGCCAAAGGTAAAGAGAAAAATCACACTTTTAGTTCAACTGCTTTTTAAATAAACAAAACGGCGAATTAGCATGCTAATCCGCCGTTTTTAATCACTTTATTTTATCTGACTAAAACTAAAATTAATTATTCCCATTCGATAGTTGCAGGTGGTTTACCTGAAATATCGTAAACAACACGAGAAATACCATCAATTTCGTTAATGATACGGTTTGAAACCACACCTAAGAACTCATACGGTAAATGTGACCAGCGCGCTGTCATAAAGTCGATTGTTTCCACACAACGAAGTGATACAACCCAATCGTACTTACGTGCATCGCCCATAACCCCTACCGATTTAACCGGTAAGAATACAGTAAACGCTTGGCTTACTTTATGGTAAAGCTCTGCTTTGTGTAGCTCTTCGATGAAAATCGCATCGGCGCGGCGTAATAAATCACAGTATTCTTTTTTGATTTCGCCAAGTACACGCACACCTAAACCTGGTCCAGGGAAAGGATGACGGTAAAGCATGTCGTACGGTAAACCTAGTTCTAGGCCAATTTTACGTACTTCATCTTTGAATAATTCACGTAATGGTTCAACAAGGCCCATTTTCATGTCATCTGGTAATCCGCCCACATTGTGGTGAGATTTAATAACATGCGCTTTGCCTGTAGCAGATGCCGCTGATTCAATTACATCTGGGTAAATTGTACCTTGCGCTAACCATTTTGCATTTTTAAGCTTTTTGGCTTGCTCATCAAACACATTAATAAACGTGTGACCAATGGCTTTACGTTTATCTTCTGGGTCAGACTTACCCGCTAGATCATTTAAAAACTGCTCTTCAGCTTCAACTTTAACAATGTTTAAGCCAAATTTATTACCAAACATGTCCATTACTTGTTGGCCTTCGTTTAAACGAAGTAACCCATTATCAACAAATACACATGTTAACTTTGCGCCAATTGCACGGTGAATAAGCATAGCCACAACTGATGAATCAACACCACCAGATAAGCCTAGAATAACTTCGTCATCGCCAACTGTTTCTTTAATTCGTTCGATAGCATCATCGATAATTTTTGCAGCAGTCCATAATTTTTCACAGCCACAAATATCAATAGCAAAACGCTCTAATAAGCGCTGACCTTGATGTGTATGTGTCACTTCTGGGTGAAACTGTACGCCGTAGAAACGTTTTTCTTCGTTAGACATTGCAGCATGTGGGCAAGTAGATGTTTTAGCTGTTGTAGTAAAACCAGCTGGAATATCCATTACTTTGTCGCCATGGCTCATCCAAACGTCAAGTACGCCGTTGCCACCATCAGTGATGTGGTCTTCAATTGCATCAAACAATGCACAGTTGCCTGCTTTTTCAACTTGTGCGTAACCAAACTCTTTTTTATCAGAGCTATGAACACTACCACCTAGTTGAGCTGCCATTGTTTGCATACCGTAGCAAATACCTAGTACAGGCACGCCTGCATTAAATACATACTCAGGAGCGCGCGGGCTGTTTTCAAGTGTTGTTGATTCTGGGCCACCAGAAAGAATAATACCTTGTGGGTTAAACTCGCGGATTTGCTCTTCAGTCACATCCCATGCCCACAGTTCACAGTAAACACCAATTTCGCGTATACGGCGCGCGATTAGTTGAGTGTATTGTGAACCAAAGTCTAAAATGAGAATTCGTGAATCGTGAATATCTTTGCTCATGGAGTATCTCGTAAAGTAGATGCTAATGCTAAATGCCGTTTTGAATACCAATTTTATTAAACATTACTAATTCTTGCAGGCTAAATAACTCTCTAACCACGTTAAAAACTTCTTATTTAGAAGAAACTAAAAGTCGAAGTTTTTGCCTCGTTATTGAGCCATTTATCTGTTGCAATAATTGACCACTTTATTAATGCAATTGGTATTTATATAAACGACTAAAAAGAGGGCTTGCAAAGCAAGCCCAGTATATTAAATTAATTACGCTGCTTAACCTAAGCGGTAATTTGGTGCTTCTTTAGTGATTTGCACATCATGAACGTGCGACTCACCCATACCAGCTGAAGTAACACGTACAAATTGTGGTTTTGTATTTAGCTCTTCAATTGTTGCACAACCCGTTAAGCCCATAGCGCTTCGTAGGCCGCCCACTTGCTGATGAATAATCGTTGCAATAGGGCCTTTGTAAGCTACGCGACCTTCAATACCTTCAGGTACTAACTTGTCTGCTTCGTTTGATTTTTGGAAGTAACGATCTGATGAACCTTCTTTTTGATCCATCGCGCCCAATGAGCCCATACCACGGTAAGATTTGTAATAACGGCCTTGGTACAATTCAACTTCACCTGGTGCTTCTTCAGTACCAGCAAGAAGAGAACCCACCATTACACACGATGCACCAGCAACAAGTGCTTTAACAATATCACCAGAAAAACGAATGCCGCCATCAGCAATAACAGGAATGTCGCGACCTTTTAAGCCTTCAACAGCATCTGAAATAGCGGTAATTTGTGGAACGCCACAACCGGTAACAATACGTGTAGTACAGATAGAACCTGGGCCGATACCTACTTTAACTGCATCCGCTCCCGCATCAGCTAGTGCAATCGCACCTTCAGCTGTTGCAATGTTACCCGCAATAATTTGTAAGTCTGGGTACTCTTTACGCGTTTTAGTAACGCGGTCAATAACACCTTGAGAGTGACCATGTGATGTATCGATAAGTAAAACATCAATACCCGCTTCAACTAATGCAGCAATACGCTCATCAGTACCCGCGCCAACACTTACAGCAGCACCTACACGTAAACGACCTTGGTCGTCTTTACATGCGTCAGGTTTGTCTTGGGCTTTTTGGTAATCTTTTACTGTGATCATGCCTTTGAGTTTAAATTCATCATCAACAACAAGGATTTTTTCAATGCGGTGTTCGTGCATTAAGCCTAAAATTTCTTCGCGTGCTGCGCCTTCTTTAACGGTAACAAGCTTTTCTTTTTTAGTCATAACGGTAGAAACAGGCTGTTCAAGCTTAGTTTCAAAACGCATATCACGGCTAGTAACAATGCCTACAAGTACATTATTGCTGTCGGTAACCGGAAAGCCTGAAAAACCTTTTTCGTGCGAAAGCTCAACTGCATCAGCAATTGTTAAATCGGCAGTCACCGTTACAGGGTAAGAAACAATACCTGCTTCGTAGGTTTTAACTTTACGTACGTTTTTCGCTTGTTCTTCGATAGTCATGTTTTTATGAATAAAACCAAGACCACCCTCTTGCGCAAGGGCAATAGCTAAACGAGCTTCTGTAACAGTATCCATAGATGCTGAAATAAGCGGCAAGTTAAGTTTGATATCACGCGTTAAGCGAGTTGAAATGTTTGCCGTGTGTGGCAAAACAGTAGAATGACCAGGTACTAAAAGTACGTCATCAAAGGTAAGAGCTTCTTTAGCGATTCTAAGCATTTTGGCAACTTCTCACATGTGGAACTACGATAAGGAATTGCGGCCAAATTTTAACAGCGTTGTTGGCATGAGTAAATAATATTTCGTAAATATTTATGATAAACTTACCTTATAACTTGCCTCATAAATAGTTTTAGGTTGTTTTTTATGTTTTCGAAGCCTTCGCAGACGGTTTACACCGTGTCACGCCTTAATAGAGAAATTCGCACATTACTTGAGCAAGGCTTTGCCTCATTAGTATTAACAGGCGAAATTTCTAATTTCATTACCCCTGCATCCGGTCATTGGTATTTTTCGCTAAAAGACGATAAAGCACAAATTAAAGCCGCAATGTGGCGCGGCAACAACCGCAACCAAAGCTACCGCCCTGTAAATGGAGCACAAGTCACAGTAAAAGCGCGTGTATCACTTTATGAACCTCGCGGTGACTACCAGCTTATTGTTGAGCATATGGAGCCCGCAGGCGAAGGTCAGCTAAAGCAAGAGTTTGATGCGCTTAAAATGCGTTTGGCCGCCGAAGGATTATTTAGCTCTGCTCACAAGCAGCCATTACCGCAAAATATTAATCGTATTGGTGTTATTACCTCAGCAACCGGCGCTGCTATAAAAGATATTTTAACGGTACTTAAACGCCGTGCGCCGCAATTAGAAGTCATTATTTACCCTGCGATGGTGCAAGGCAAAGAAGCACATGCACATTTAATTAATCAAATTGAATTAGCTAATGCTCGTGATGAAGTAGACGTACTTATTTTAGGACGAGGCGGCGGATCACTTGAAGATTTATGGTGCTTTAATCACGAACAGCTCGCCCGCGCTATTTTTAAAAGTGAATTACCCATAGTAAGTGCGGTAGGCCACGAAATAGATACTACCATTAGCGACTACGTGGCTGATGTTCGTGCAGCAACCCCATCAGCCGCAGCTGAGCTTGTAAGCCCAAATACGCAAGAGTTACACAACAAAGTAACGCAATTAGTTAATCGTTTATCTAACGCGTTTAAGCACGGCATTGCCGATAAACGCGCGCTTGCCACGCACCTACAGCATCGCCTTAATTTGTGCCACCCACGTAATCAGCTTAATCAAAAAACGCAACGTTTGGATGAGCTAAGCATTGCATTGCAACAAGCTATGCGTAATCGCTTATACGAGCAAGAACGCACACTTAATAACTTAACACCGCGTTTAATACGCCAATCACCAGACAAAAAACTCGCTACAGCAAACCATATACTCACGCAATTACACGCAAGACTAAACCAAGCTATACAGCATCAATTGCAGCAAGCAAATAACAACTTGGCACTACAGGCAAGTAAATTAGACTCGGTAAGTCCGCTAAATGTTTTAGCACGCGGTTACAGCATTACAAAAAATGAAAAAAATAAAGTGGTTAAGTCAGTAAGTGATGTGAAAACCGGTGATGCACTTATTACCGAACTTGTTGATGGTGTTGTACATTCTAAAGTAGTGAGCAAGCACGCTTAACTAAAATAGGAGCACTTACTCTTTGGTGCTCACTATAAATTCTATTCGCTCGTCGTTTGAGCTTGATGAGGTGATTTTAAACTGTTGCCACCAAGGTGTCGTTGCCAACTTATCATTAAGTTCACGCCACTGTGCATGGCCTTGTTCATTATTCTTATCGGCTAGTAATTCAAATTTACAGATAGTTTGTTTACAAGTTAAATAGCTTAGCTGCGCCGTATTACTTAAATCACTGATGATTAAAAAGTCAGTAAGTGCCGTTTCTATTTCGAAGCTCCACTGCGTATTTTCACTTTCACTATCAAATTTTTCATCAAGCTGCTTAGCAAAATTAGTGCCTTCTAAGCGAGTTCGCTTTAACTGCTGCTGAGCAACTTTCAGCTGTTTTGTAGCTACTGACAATTCGTTATTTAGCGCACTTATTTTCGTAATGTACTCTTTTTCCAGCGGTTGTTGAAGTGCTTTAGTTGTAGTGTTTATAGGTGATTTTTGAACTGATTTATTACCGCTTACTTCAATAATAACATCTTGGCTAGCATGTATAAATTGAGCCGTTTTATCGTTAAACGGTTCATACAAATGCAAAAAGTAACCACTTGTTAATCCTACCCCCACAAAAAAGCTGAGTATCATTGCAAATAAGTTACTTTTATATGGCATTTATTTTCGCCTACTTTTATAGCATTGCACTTGTATGTGAAGCATTTTCAGGCTCAGGATTTGCTAAAAAGTTTTGGTTCATACTTTGCGCCGGACACTCACAATCCGGTCGACCAATAATTTTAGCGGGTACGCCAACAGCGGTTGTGTGTGCTGGAACATTGCTAAGTACAACAGAGCCTGCACCAATTCGTGCGCCCTCGCCCACTTCAATATTACCAAGTACTTTAGCACCAGCGCCTATTAACACACCGGCTCTAATTTTAGGATGACGATCCCCCTGCTCATTACCCGTGCCGCCAAGCGTTACAGATTGCAAAATTGATACGTTATCTTCTATTACCGCTGTTTCACCAATAACAATACCGGTTGCATGGTCAAACATAATACCTTTACCCACTTTACATGCTGGGTGAATATCAACCCCAAACACTTCAGATGTTCGGCTTTGCACAAAGCGCGCTAACTCTTTACGGTTTTGTTGCCATAAGCAATTTGCTAAACGGTGCGCTTGAATAGCATGAAAACCCTTTAAGTTTAATATCACCGTAAGGTAAGTTTCGGCTGCGGGATCTCTGTCTTTTACCGCTTTAATATCCTCAGCTACATAAGTAAGCATACGATCGCACTTTACAAATGCTTGATCGAACAACTCACGAATAGTAAACGCAGATACCACCGCGTCCGCCAATTTATTAGCAACAATAAAGCTCAATGCTGAACCCAAACACTCATGATTCAAAATACATGAATACACATGACTCGCTAAAAGAGGTTCACGGGTTACGACTTCATTTGCTTCAGTACGAAGCTGTTGCCAAATTTCATGACGCATAATACTGCACTGCCTTAAATTGATATAAAAGAGCCTTTTGCCAAGTCTAACGGATTTAAAGCCTAAGGTGTTAACCCCTTAGTTATTTGTTCTGGTTATTAGGTATAACCGTTTATTAAGTTTCATTATTAAATAACCTGAACTGTGGATAATAAATCTATCTGGAGCAGCTATTTTCAGCGCTAACTGCGTTGAATTTACTGAAAACCTCTGGCTAGAGAAAATAAATTTAAATACCACCATGATTCAATACGTTAGTAAATCTCTCAACCAGAGTTCAGATTAAATAATAAAAAAGCCCCAATACTTTAAGCATTGAGGCTTTTTCTAACACTTAAAAACCACTTAAATTATTGAAATACTTTATCGACTTTCATCACTTCAATATTTTTAGCAGGAATTGCTAATTTGTAATCAGCAATCACTTTATCTTCAGCCACTAATTCGGCAGGTTTATTCGTGTTGTAAATCATTGGCGATGTTTGCTGCGATGCTAAACGTTTTTGCATATCAGCGCCGTCACCAGTAATAAATACATAGTGAACATTGTCTGTTTGTAAGTTTTCTTTAATAACGCGATTAACATCAGCAAGCGTTAGCGTTTTAAGTTTGTTAGTTACGTAACTTACAAAGCTATCTGTGTTGTAAAATTCGCTATCAAGCGCGTAACCTAATTGGCGGTTTTGACTTGCCACCATTTGCGGCACAAAGTTAATTAAAAAGTTACGCGTTGCTTCAAAGTCGTCTTCGCTCATACCATTTTTAATGAGCTTATCTAGTTCAAACAAGGCGGTACGTGTTGCAAAGTGCGCATCGTTATTAGAGCGAAGCGGGCGTAACCACACTTGAAATATTTGCTCTGAGCGCCCTAGGTTTGCATCTGGCTTGGTTTGAAACATACCACGTGGAAAGTATTCAATGTATGCGTAATCGCCATAGTTCATGCCGCGAGTTTCACGAATGCGCTCATATAAAAAGCTGTTAGAACTACGGTGCTCACCAAAGTACGAACGCACAAGCCAAAGGGTTGTCCAGTCTTCGCTACTTCTTATTGTATCAATAGGGAAACCAAATGATACCGCAGTCGATTGCGCTGACTTTTCTACAATAGTTGCATGATGACCTTTAAGCGCTGGCGCATCAGGAATACTTAAACGGCTTTGCTCACCTTTTGGTAGCGTTGCAAAGTCGCTCATCATTTTAGCTTTAAGTTTTGCAGGCACAGCCCCAATTAAGCCAACCGTGAGTTTAGATTGCGTAAGCTCGCTGTTATAAAACGCTTTAACATCATCTAGCGTCAACGCTTCTAAATCCGAAATATCACCATAGTTGTAGCTTTCGTAAGGGTGATTTTTGTAAAGCGCACTGTATAGCACTTCTTTGCCTAGCTCTTCATCGTTAGATGCTTTTAAGCCTGACTTAATGCCATCGATCATTTCTTTTTTAAGGCGTTTAAAGTCGTCATCTCTAAAGCCTGGATTTAATAATTGATCGCTCACAAGTGTATACCACTGCGCTGCATTGTCTTTATGAATACGCCCTTGAAATGACAGCATTTCTTTATCTATTTGATAGCCAAAGCTACCCGCAAGCGGATAAAGTGCTTTTTGAATATCTTTATAGCTTGTCGCCTCTGAGCCACCTTGTGCAAGCATAGCCGCAGTTAACGCAGCAACACCTTTTTTGCCTTGTGGGTCGGCAGCCGCACCGGTATTGAATAAAAAGTTAACATCGATTAATGGCGAGCCATTGGTTTTATCAAGTACTTTAAATGCAGGCTTCGCAGGTGCTTGTTCAAGCTTTGCAGTAAGCGCATTTAAATCAACTTCTTGCTCAAAACCTGGGGCTTTATCAAGTGCCGACATTGTTAATGTGGTACGTGCGTTATCAGTAAAGTATTTATTAGCAACGGCTTTAATATCTGCGCTGGTGATGTTATCTGCCGATTTATACAGCTGGTTTATAACCTCAGGATCGCGCTCAAAATGCATGTAGCTGGCAAGGGTTGATGCAATCGCTTGCGACGAATCTAAGCCATTAATAAAGCTGTATTTAAGATTCGATTTTAAATCACTGAGCTTTTGCTCATCAACAAGCTCAGTGCGTGCTTTTGCATAAGTTCGGTTAATGGCATCGCGTGCAGTGGCTAAATCGTCTGCGTTTTCTACTTTAACAAATACGTGTAATAAACCCGGATCTTTAGTCTCTGGGTTATAGGTAAACATTTGGCTGGCAATTTGTTTGTCGACCACTAGCTCTTGATATAAATCTGAATTACTAGAAAAATAAAGCTGTGAGATTAAATCAAGTGCCGCTCTGTCTTTTTTAGCAGGCTCCCACGCAGCGCCTTTGTACGATACGAGTAACCAATGCCCTGGTAGCGCTTCATCTTGCTGGTGCAAATATTTTGGTGCTTGTTGAACAGGTTCTGCTTTAATGTCAGCAACATAGTTACCCTTTTTCCAGCTGCCCCAATGCTTTTTAACCATTGCCATTGTTGCTTGTGGGTCTACATCGCCCACAATGACAAGTGACACATACTCAGGTTTATAAAATTTAGCAAAAAATTCTTTACCATAGGCCATTTGATCAGGCATGGCTTCTATGTCTTTAAAAAAGCCCATAGTGGTGTGTTTATACGTGTGCTTATCAAACGCTTTTTCGCGTACAGCGCTTAATAATTTACGAATTGGGCTCGCGTTGTTTTTTAAGTACTCACCTTTTACCGTTTGTGCTTCTGTTCTAAATTGCTCTTCGGTGTAGGTTAAGTTTTGAAAAATATCAGCTTCAAGCTCAAGTACTTTATCAAGATGCTGCTTTGAAAAGTTTAAATGGTAATTTGTGTAATCGTTTGTTGTATAAGCGCGGTTATCAACACCTGAATTTTTTAATATGTCTGAGTAAACATCTTCAGGGTATTTTTGTGAGCCTTTAAACATCATGTGTTCAAAAAAATGAGCAAAACCTGTTTTGCCCTCTTCAACTTCGTTACGCGACCCAACCGATACCGGAATTTGCAGCGACACTACATCAGGGTAATCGGTTTTAACAACCATGACACGTAAGCCGTTTTCTAGTTCTTCAATTAAGTAATCTTGCGAAAAAACACGATCATCAGCTTTATTTACTTGTTCTTGTTGTGCTGTTGTTTGCGTGCTTTGGTTTTGTTGCATGGCGCAACCTGTTAACGCCAGCGATACCGCTAAGTTGGTTGCTAATAATTTAAATTTCATTGTTGTCCCTTTTTAAATTGAGCAAATTTGTTGTCAGATGTATTACTAACTCACCCTCGATTATGCCCCAAAGCCAATAAATATAAGACCCCCAAGGGGATTTATTATGTAAACAACTGTGTCAATTATAAATTATGGGAACAAGCCCTATGAATAAACATCATGTTAGTTGAAAAACTTTCATTAAATAAATCTATCTAGACGTCTAAATGGCTGCTATATTAAATCCATCAAAACAAACTTAGCTGGAATGAGGATTATGGCTTTATCACTAAAAGAGAAGATAGTGGACACCAATCAAGGTGTTTATCTTATTGGTACTACCCCGCCTAAAATTGGCACCGATAAAGCGCAATTAAAAACCATTGCAGAAAAGCTATTAGGTCGCTTACACGAAATTGAATACGACGGCGTGATAATTTACGACATTCAAGACGAAAGCAGCCGAACTAACCAAGACCGCCCATTTGCGTTTAAACAAACCGTTGATCCGCGTGAATACAGCCATTTACTTCGTAATTTATCTGCACAAGATGTGATTACTTATAAAAGTGTGGCGCAGCGTGGCGTAGGCGAATTTAAAGATTGGCTAAGTGAAACTAAAAACGACTACGATTTACGAAATGTTGTTTTAGTAGGTAGCCCATCATCGATAGGCGATATAAAGCTAAGCCTGCCAGATGCGTATAAAGCGATGGCTGAGCAATCAGATGATTTCTTTTTAGGTGGCGTTACGATTGCCGAGCGCCATTCAAGTAAACGAAATGAGCACGAACGATTAATAGAAAAAACAGCACAAGGTTGTCAGTTTTTTATATCGCAAGCTGTTTACGATGCACAAGCTACTATAGAGCTAATCACTAGCTACGCACGTACGTGTAAAGCACAGGGTATTACACCTCAACGTATTATATTAACGTTTACCCCGTGCGGCGGCGAAAAAACCTTAGAGTTTATGCAATGGTTGGGTATCTCAGTGCCAGAGGCAACTAAATGGCGCATGCTTGATGCAGACAATACATTAAGCGAATCCGTCCGTATTTGCCGCGAAAACCTCGACTTAATACTTAAAAGCTGTGCGCATTTAGATGTACCGCTGGGCTTAAATATTGAAAGCTTAACAAACCGTAAAGAAGAAATTGACGCGTCAATTAACTTATACCGTTTATTAAAAGCCATTATGGAATTAAACCTTGCGGAAAAGCTAATAGCTTAAAGGCTAGGTAAGAGCTAATTAACACCCTTCTTGGCAAGCCTCATGGCTTGCTTTTTTATGTCCGTTCTTTGAAAAATTAATTAATAAATACAAGTAAAGATTTGCAGCTTAAGCTATCAATGAAAGCTATTTTTGGTTATTACTCTCAAGCCTTTTTAAGGCAACCCCCATCGATGAGCACATAACACCAAAAATTATTCCCTCATTAGATATAAATCTAATGCTAGGGAACGTTTCAAATAAGCTTATTATTGCTAAGGAAAAAATAAAACCTATCGCAGAAAAAACTAGCCAAGTTTGTGTGGCATGAACCTCCTTTTATAATTGTGCTTTTTTAGCGAGCTTATACGCTTGTTTATTTTTATACATTGCCTGGTCTGCATCATTTAATAGTTTTTCAAATGACTGCCTTTGTTTGTCAGTAAAGCTATAACCAATACTGAGCGATAAATCGCAAACGTCTTCTTTGAGTAAGGCTTTTGAATACTCAGTCGAAATTTTATCCATAATGTAGCCAATCTTACTTTTATCGCTTACTTGCATTACCACAACAAACTCATCACCTCCGATACGCCCGACTATATCAGCATCTCTTAAATGGGTTTTTAGCGTATCTGCCAATATAATTAAGGCTTTGTCACCCACTTCATGACCAAAGGTGTCATTTAATTTTTTAAAGTCGTTTATATCAATAAATAAACAACATACATCAAAACCTAAGCGTAGCGCTAAATTAAGCTTTTGCTGAGCGAGTAAACTAAGTGCTCGGCGGTTATAGATATTAGTTAGCGCATCGAGCATGGCTATTTCGCGCATTTGTTCATAACTATAAATAAGCGCTAAGTCGTCTTCAATTAAATCGCGTAGTTGTTCTATAAGCTCAAAATATTCATTGGTATAAGTTGTTTTTTTAGTGTCTTTTAAGCATAGCGTGCCAAATACTTCGCCTTCTGGCCAATGGATTGGTAAACCTAAGTAGGATTCAACACCATCTTCAACAACCTCCGGTAGAGTGTTCCATGCATCATTATTACTTGCATTATTAACGTATAAGGTATTGTTATTCTCTGCTACGTACTTACAAAAAAGAGGTGTTTGGGGAGGAAGGATAGGATTGGTCTCAAAGTTAGAGCCACCTTCGTTATTTCTAATAACAACGCGATAGCCTTTGCTTGTTGCCTGAACTATATAACCTGACGGGGCCGAAAATAGCCCCGTGATAAGATCAATTGTTTTTTGCCATTTATGCAAAGATATTTGGCCATCAATACCAGAAAATGCCCACTTATCAATTTCAAACATTGCTTTACCTCAGCTACTTATTAGCTTCAGTATAGGCAAAAAAGCAAAGGAAAAGCTATTATTTACGACGCCTACTTGGCTCTCTTTTTCCTGTGATGCGTTTTTTATCGCGATCTTTTCGCGACTTGTTGGTGTTTTTACGATTATCTTTTGGCTTTTTATTAGGATCTGGCTCGTAACCTTCTAACCACTGCGGCGTTAAACGCGTATCGAGTAGTACTTCAATTTCTTCTAGCAGCCATTGCTCATCAAGACTTACCAGCGACATAGCAAGTCCTTGTTCACCAGCACGACCTGTGCGGCCAATACGGTGCACGTAATCCTCGGCAATGTAAGGTAGTTCAAAGTTAATTACGTATCTAAGTGTAGAAATATCTAAACCACGCGCAGCTACATCGGTTGCAACAAGTACGCGCGTAATACCTTCTTTAAAGTTTTGCAATGCACGGTCGCGTGCGCCTTGCGATTTGTCGCCATGGATTGATTCGGTTTTTAAACCGTCTTTACACATTTCTTTAGAAAGCTGATCAGCCATTTGTTTTGTGCGAGTAAAAATAAGCACTTGGCGCCAGTTTTTCATGCCAATCATGTGCGATACAAGTTCGCGCTTGCGGTCTTCATCTACAGCGTAAATAACTTGCTCTACTTCAACTGCGGCTGAGTTGCGCTTATCAACTTCAATTAGTTCTGGATTTTTAAGTAGTTTTTTACTGAGTTCAAACACGCTGTCATCAAACGTAGCAGAAAAAAGTAGAGTTTGGCGATCGCCTGGAATATGTCGCAATATACGTCTTATTTCATCAATAAAGCCCATATCAAGCATACGGTCTGCTTCATCAAATACGAGCGAATCTACACTTGAAAGTACCACACTGCCTTTAACTATATGATCAAGCAAACGCCCTGGTGTGGCCACGATAACTTGTGCTGTTTTAAGTGCTTTTATTTGAGGGCCAATACTTGCGCCACCATAGGCTAAAGCGCCATTGATATGAGTGCCTTGTGCGTACTTTTCAAAGCTGGCAAATACTTGCTGAGCAAGCTCTCGTGTTGGCGTTAAAATTACAATCCGGGCAAGGCCTTGCTCATCTTTTTTAGGGGTATTTAAAAGCTTGTGCAATAAAGGTAAAACAAAGGCGGCAGTTTTACCCGTACCTGTTTGCGCGCTGCCCATTACATCACTTCCGGCTAAAATAGGCGGAATAGTTTTAATCTGAATTGCGGTAGGTTGAGTGTAATTATTTTGCTCAATCGCTGTTAATAATAACGGGTCGAGATTAAGTGATGAGAACGTAGTGGCAGACATAGGCTTAGCTTTAAAATAACAAAGAGCGCTATTGTACGCATATTACTGTACTGCGTAAATTAACCAGTCCAGAAAAGTATTTAATCGTGATTGCTCACTTTCGCTTTAGCGCTAAAACAATAAAAAAACCCAATAAAAAAGGCGCTAAATAACAGCTGTATTTAGCGCCTTTTATAATTTGCTGTAGCTTTAAGCTGGCTTTAGTGTCGCTTTACGTTCGTTGTAAAACGCGATTAAATCGTCAACTGTTGCTTGGCAGTATTCGCGAATACCCGAAACCACCATGTGCTTTTCACCACTGCCCACTTTAACGCCGTTTTCTAACAGGTTAAAACGTAGTGTAATTTTTCCGCGCTTACCGGCATACTCAAAACTAGGCTCTGCAAACTCAAGTTCTGGTGCTGTTATATCAAGATTATCAAGATTGATAAGCATTGATTCGTAAATTACCATCGGACGAGCAGGGTTTATCATTACCTCTTGCTTGCCCATTAATGGGATAATTACATGCGGAAAGGTAGTACCAGAAAACTCAACATAATTTTTTATTAGACTATTAGTTAGTGCTGGGCATTGGCTGGTTTTACCGCTGCGCTTTACCTTTAAAATAACTTTTTCGCCATTGGTAACATCAAACTCATCGGCTCCCTCAGGGAAATGTAGTTTGGTGTTTTCATCAACCATACCGGCAAAAGTAAATTCCATTTGTTCACTAATACCGTAGCGGTCTAGTACCAATGAAAAAAGTAAGTCTCCTGGCGCGCAAAACTTTTTGGCATCTTTGTCATGAAGTGGATTGTAATCATCAGCAACGCATTTAGCGAAGCGACAACCTTGCTCACGAGAGATAGAAACATAATCAGCGTGCTGCTGAAAAAAAGGACTTAACATAGTGTGTTCACTGCTTAAACTGCTTATAACCTGTCCATACTACCAGAAAAAAAATACTGAGAGGTCGAATCTGTTAGATTAGTTACAACCAATGCTATATTCCACTTTTAAAGCACTGCGTTTAATAGATCACTTTTAGTGATTTTTTGCCTATTTGAATAAACACAAACTAGGCAAGTCGGGCTCAATTACTATTCAATCAATTTGATAATCGCCTTGCTACCAATCTGAGTCAATCGAGTAATGCCTAACGATTGTGCGAAAAATATAAAAGTAGGCACCTGCTAATATTTAAAAAGGGACTGGAGAAAAGACCAATCCCGTCAACTTATTTCCTTAGAACGTATTTATTACAAACGCTCTATCAACTGATCTACTTTTGCTACAATAGGCCATGCTGAAGATTGAAAGTTACCTAATACCACTAAAATGTAACCTTTGTCTTGATACATATTTAGTCTGGCAGTCATACCTAAATGAGCACCATTATGACCCACTATTTTGTTATTATCAGCGCCTCTCACTGAAAATCCATACCCCCAGTTTTCTGCACCAAGTTCGGGCTTAGAAGTAAGAGCTTCTTGGGAAAGTTTACGACTAATTAAAGTTCCATTTTGCATTGCTAAAGCGAACTTATGTAAATCGCCTACTGTCGAATACCCACCTCCAGCGGGACCCCCTTTAACTGATTGAAACATTAAGTTTTCAGTAATTTCTCCAGTTTCTACTGAAAACCAATAGTTACGCGCAGTGTTCTTTATAGGCACATCCAAATCAAAACTACCACTATGTTGCATATTAGCTTTCTGATAGATGTTTTTATCAATGTATTTAAAATAACTTTCCTTAGTAACAGATTCAATCACCTGACCAAGTAATAACATACCTGTATTACTATATCGCCATTGAGAGCCTGGTTTAAACGTTGTTTCAATGGAGCTGTATAAGTGTTGAATATCTTCAAGTGAACGTACTTTATGCTGTATTTCGTCAAACCCAGCTATATTACTAATACCTGATGTATGACTTAGTAAGTGGTGAATCTGGATTTTATCAAAGTCTCCCTTACCTAAAAGGGTTTTATCAATGAACTTAGTAATCGGATCATCAAGCAATACTTTTCCTGCTTCAACAAGTTGCAAAATAGCGACGCTAGTAAACATCTTATTCATCGAACCTATTTGAAATTTAGTATCTAAATTATTTTTAACGTCATAGCGTCGAGAGGCTAAGCCATGCGCTTTAGTAAATAAAACTTTGTTACCTTTGGCAAGCAGTATTGTTCCTGAAAAAATGCCATTTATAGCAAGTAGATTGCTATAATTTTTTACCTCATTAACTAATTGTGACTCAGTTAAAGAAATCATATCAAGGCTTTTGGGATTTTCTCCAACAAACCAGCCCGTAACGGCTTGTTCTTCGTTAAAATCGATAACTATTTCGTACTGCATGTCGGTATTTTTTGAATACACTTTACTAATGTGCTGTATGCGGTTATTGGAAGTATCAAGCTCCGTTGAAAGTAGGCTTAATGACCCATGAAAAAGTGCTACGTTCATCGAATAACCAACATAACGATCTTTTCCTGTATTATCCCAGCGAGAAAGTGCATCCGGCGAAAAGTTTTTTACAATAAAATCTTCGACCTGTTTTAAATCTTTGCTGTTTAAAACAGATATAAACTCATCAGCTAGCTTATTGTAGTTTAGCTTATCTGCTGCTAGCGCTTGATTGCAGATAATTGTTATTAAAAATAATAGTGTTACTAAATATCGCTTCATAATGTATTCCTTTTGTAATTTATTTATTAATATGGCGCTGACCTTTCGATTCCTTTTTAACTGTTGTTACCAAGAGAAAGCGATGAATTAGTAATTAAGAAAACGTTAAGAAAAGCTTAAGGGATATATATCTATTAATAACAGTGGGATGGGAAAGGTTTGAGCGTAAACGAACTACCAAATAAATTTTATATTGATGATTTTTTAATTAATATCAAAACCGGTGAGATTATATATAAAGAAAAATCTCAGGTAATTGAACCAAAAGTAATGGCGCTTTTGAAGGCGTTGGCACAAAACCCCAAAAAAGTTATTGCAGCTGAAACGCTTTTTGAAATTGTTTGGCCTCAGGCAATTTACAGTCCAAACTCAGTTCGTAGAAATATAGCCTTGTTAAGGCAAGCGTTATCTGATGACAACAAACGCATTATTAAAACACATCCTAAACGAGGCTACAGCCTAGACTCCGAAGTTAGCTTTCCAGAAAAAAAAGCAAAGGCATCATCAAGAAAAAGCCCCCTTATAAAGTATTTAAAATTATCTTTACTCCTCATTCCTGTTTTCATCCTAATTAGCGTATTTTTTAATTTATCAGATACAAGCAAACAGGTTTCTTTGTTAAACCTAAAACCAATAACTGCAAGCAATGAACAAGAGCGCTATATGCAAATCAGTCCTGATGGACGATTTATGGCGTATATTCAAAATTCCAATCAACCAAACAAGAGAAAAATATTAATTAAAGATCTAGTAACTGGCTCAAGTTGGCCCTTAAAGGATACTTTAAACGCATATACCTACCTTGCATGGGATTCTCACAAAAATGCCTTGGTGTATTCATGCCAAGGTGAGAAAGGTATTTCATTTAATCGCTTGCTACTCGACGCACAATTAAAAGTAGTAAGTGAAGAGCTACTTTTTTCGCGTAGCGATATAACTTGGAATAGTTTATTTTTTATAGATAAGCGCCAACAACTTTATTATTTGGCCAATCAAAACAGTTCTGAGCATAGCCGAAACGTTAGTTTATATCGGCATAATTTGGAGTCAGGACAAACTGAAAAACTACTTAAACCAAATGACTACTTTAAGCCTTATAAGCTTGCTTTGTCTCCGTCTCAAACACAATTAGCGTTAGTCGGTTTTAATAAACAAGCATTATCAGAAGTAAAGTTGTTAAACTTAGATAGTAATGATGTTGTCTCAATCAGACAAATAGATCATAACTGGTACTTCTTAACTTGGTTTGAAAACAGTGAATCTTTATTGCTTAGTAATGGCAGTGAATTAAAGCAACTCTCATTAAATGGTGACCTCACAACGCTTAACTACAAAAGTTATAACTTTTTAGTTTATCCGCAAATTATTAAAGATAAAGTGTACTTTATTGAAGCTAAATCAGATCAAGACATTTTACTGAGTAAATTAAAACAGCTTTCACCTCCCCAAAAAATAATAAACTCAAATACAATTGATAAAGCTGCAGCGCTTTCAGCAGATGAAAAACACATAGCCTATATATCAACAAAAAATGGCTATCCTCAGATTTTTGTCAAACATCTTGAGACAGGCAAAGAACGAATGTTATTCGAAAATTTAAAGCAAGAACTTGCTTTAACCAAACCAGTTTGGCACTGGTCAGGAAAGCGTATAGCGAGCAGTGTAAATAACAAACCGTTTATTATTGAGTTGGAGTCAAACCTATTCTCGATAAAATGGCTAAACGTGATTATTGGTGAGCCTATAGCTTGGTACAACAAATCTGACGCTATATTGTATGTTGATAAAAAAACTCACAATGATGAACTAGTAAAGTTTAATTTTACAACTGATGAAAGAACGACATTAAAAATAAAACGAGCACATGATACATTCTTTTTAAACCATAAAGACGAACTACTGAGCTTTGTAAAAGGTCAAGTTATACCTCATGATTCAGATAACACTTTACTCAAAAGTCCCTATTTATTTACTCAAATATATCCCGAAAAAAATGGTTTTTATTATCAATACACACAAAATGGCAAGCCATTAATAAACTATTATGATTACGAGTTAGGTGTACAAAATTTAAGTAGTAAAACCGAAGAGTTTTGTGCGAAATTTTGTGATCAAATAACCGCAGTAAGTGACAATATAACCTTACTCAAAAGCAAACATAAATCGGCAGACATTTTGGTTTTAGATATTACTTCAAAAAGCACAAAAGTGAGGGGGAGTTTATAGTTTCATAGCAACCAATCCTCAATCGGGGATTGTGTTGCCCTCGCCCACTGGACTCACAATTATTTGCGACAAGCATGGATTGCCCCCTTTAGCTGCACAGGATACAGGGCCATAGTATTTTTAATATATGATTAACAAACTTATACTCTTTATCAGCTAATAAGTTAAGATGAGTGAAATAAATAACCAAATGATCCATTTTTATAAAAACAATGCGTTATAAATTTAATAATTTTGAATTTGATAGTACAAGCTGTGTACTAAAAAAAAATGGTGATGACTTAGCCATTCGACACAATGAAGCCAAAGTACTAAAACTATTGCTAGAGCATTCGAATCAAGTCTTTAGCAAAGAAGATATTTTATCTCATGTCTGGCAAAATAAAGTTGTATCGGAACAAGCTGTTTTTCAAAGTATTAGCAATCTAAGGAGACTGTTGGGTAACCACGCAATTAAAACCTTTTCAAAACGAGGTTATCAGTGGCAACTCCAAATTGATTCTAAACATTCTGATATTGAGGCACACTGCAACATCAGTCAAAATAAACCACTGCAGCATGCAAATACTTTATCAAAACCAAAAAGCCGAAACCATTGGATAACCATTGCACTTACCGGTATTGCCCTTCTTGTATTTACTATCATTAATAACAGTACTGACCAACCTCAAACAGATGAGAGCTCAGTTATTAATATTTCTTATATAGCAATAAGCAATCAACGAGGGACGGAAACCTTTAAACTCAATGATACTGAACTCTTTAACTTTACCGAATTACCTCAGCTAAATACGGCACATTTTCAGGTTTCATCGGAGTTTGAATACCCGCTTTTAGCAAAAGAACACCCATTGATTTTATCTGGCACTATTCGCACACATCATAATTTGACATATATTGATTTTATATTAAAAGGCCCGTTTGCAGATTGGCAAGGGCAATTATCTGGAGTAAATCAACAAGCCGCTTTAAATCAGTTACAACAACATTTACAGCAGCCAGTTATTTTAAAATTACTTAATAAAGCCCAAACACTCGAACTCAAGCAAGCAAATTTATCCATTGCTCATCAGCAAGCACCACATGATCTCATTATTCTTGGTCATCTAGCTAATACTTATATAATGATGGGAGAACTTGATAAAGCGATGGTGATGGCAAATAAACTAGAAAAAATAGCTATTTCACAAAATAAGACACACCATGTAGGTAATGCTTTGCTCTTTCAAAGTGAGGTATTAATCCGTAAAGAGCTATTTGATTTAAGTAAATATAAGCTCAGTAATGCTATTAAGCAGTATCAAAGTATTAATGATTTACACAGACAAGCAGACGCGTGGTTTACGCAATCTTGGATAGACCATAACCAAGGCAATTACCAAGCAATTAAACAAAGCCTACTTAATTCAGTGCAATTAGCTTTTGATGCACAAGATAAACGACGAGAGCTAAGCGCCTTAACTTATCTATCTGTATTAGCCCATAAGCATCAGCAAGAGGATGATAAATACCTTTATTTACAACAAGCAGAAAATAAAATGAAGGATTATCAAATACCTAACTATCACTTTGCTATAGTACCGTATCACTATGCTATTTTTGCTAAAAGCCCACAAGATAAAGAGCCTCATTTAAAACAAGTACTAGAGCTTGCTAAATTAACACCTGATTTTTGGGCTGCACAAAGCAGTCGTCAGCAATTGATGGAATATTATATAAATCAAAATAATCTGGCAGAAGCACAAAATCTTATTAATGGTATTACTACGGATAATGCCAAGAACTCCTACTTAAAAACATTGTTAGCTCAAGCACTGAAAAATGATGATGCATTTACAACTCATGCACAGCGCACTTTTGAGCAAGCTGAGTTGGCGGGTGATCTTTATCTCAGCTTAGATATGGCGTTACTAATTTGTAGCTCCCAAAGTATGCAAGATAATTATGATTTTTATTCTCAATATATTGATAAAAAAGGGACTGACTACTGGCGACGTAATAATGAAAAAAAACTGTTAGCATTAAATTTATAATGTTATCCAAAACTGGATTTAAAATAGTAAGAGACAGCAATACCACGGCCTCTTATTTTATACTTTACAGAAACTAATTTGGGTTAAAGCTTACCCAATTTAATTTCCAGTTTTTATCAAGTGATTTTAGGGTCAGCTTATTTTCACCTTGTTTCAGATAAAAATAAGTGGATCCTCTTTGTGTTTGCCATTTTTTATAACCACCTGTACTCGTTATTTTTTCTACTGCTAATTCCTTACCATTGATTACAACTGCAAAACCTTTTGTATCTCTAGGAGCCGCTACACGGTAGCTAAGGTTATAATTTCCTGAGTGTGCAACTTCAAGCTGATAGTTTATTATCGCATTATCACTAATTCCCTCCCCTCCAGTTAAATTAAATTTACCATCAATATCAGAGGTTCTTCCTATGCTAGCGTTACTGAACTTAATGGCAGATTCTGCTTCCACTCAGCCAGGTGCATGCACCCATGATGTCGGCGTTTTTACGACATTACTGTAATCACCTTGTTGGTTATGCCTTACCGCAACAACAGTATATTCATATTGATGGTTATCTATATTGGCATCTTTAAATGTAGTTTCAATTATATTTGCAGCCAATAGTTTAAACACGCCGCCAGTAGCTGCATTTCTATAGATTCGATAACTTTCAATATCACTTTGGGAACTTTTATCCCACTTTAAGGTAATAATACCCGCTTCTTTATCTAGTTTTAAGTTTGTTACAGTGGCAGGGTAAGGTAAAACAGCATCACGCCTTAATTGTTCACTGCGTTGAGCTGTTTTGAGCGCTTTGATAAATTTTACAGTGTTGCTAGGTATAGCTGGAGCAGCTCCATCTAGTGCAATTCGAAACCCCTCTACCGCCCCTACAAAATCCTCACCCACAACGCCCCTCTGGCTTACGGGAAAAGTATTCCAATGCCAACTACCTCCTCGTGCTACCCTGTATTTACAATCATTATCTATCCAAGCCTGACCATTATTGTGCGCGTTTTTATAATTATCTTTATAACAATCAGTAATGAACTCAACCACATTACTAACGATATCGTGCAATCCAAAAGGATTAGGTTTGTACATTCCAACGATGCTTGCATAAGCCGCGTGATCAACACAGTTCGATTTGCCATTAAAAAAATTGACATAACTCGTACTCGAGTCCCGTTGTAAAATATTCTCACCGGTTAAGTCGGCGGTGTTTTCGTATTCACAAACTAAGGCTTGTTCAAGATCGTCACCAAAGTAATACTTACTAGTTGTACCAGCCCTCGCCGCATATTCCCACTCTGCTTCACTCGGTAAACGATAAGGACGGCCAGTTTTTTTTGCTAGCCACTGAGTATAAGCGTTGGCTGCGAGCCAACCAGTGCAATTTACTGGTTGAAAATCACTAGTATTGAGAGAGTTATTCTCCCATGAACCATTGGTTTCTCCATAATTAAACCAACCATTTAACTGATGAATGCACTTGGTTGGCATTTCATAATCAGTTTCTTCAACAAACTGCCGAAACTCTCTTACGGTTACTTCATATTTCCCTAAACTAAACTCAGTTAGTGTCACTTTATGAATAGGTTGAGCATCTTCGTCTTCGGTGTTACCCATTTGAAAACTACCAGCAGGGATAGTTACCATAATGGGCTCAATTAGCTCACTGGCATTTTGATTAGCATAAATTACAGCGCTATTTACTGATAAAAATAGGGGGATTATTAGTTTGTTTAGTTTCATTTACCTTTCCTTCTTAATGAAAGTACCATCATGAAAAAATAAGCAAAATAAATCTTATGAAAAACCTAAACACTTATAAAAATAGAAAAAATATAGATAAACAAACCCTAATCACAAAACAACCTGACACAAAAAAGCCGAGCTTATTTTACTAAGTTCGGCTTTTAATACCTTTAAAAACAGACTATTGAGCCGTTATTATTAAATATTATACGCTTGGGTATTCGCGGTATGCGCGCTCTATATTTTTAGCCTGCTTTTTAGAAATACCTAAATGAGTAAGTGCTACACGTAAACGAGTTAGAGTAGGTGTCTAGTTTAATTATTTTACGATGAATCAACTTACTTAACTGCATTGAAAAGTAAGGGATCACCGCTGTTAAAATTTGCGATGGAAAGTGAGCTTTAGCGCTTGCCGTCCACCTCAGGGCGTGTTGTTAGCCTTTTGGTAATAGCGGAACCAATATATCACTAAGAACAGATATGATTTTTAGCATATCTAAGATTATTAACGAAGCCATTAAAAACATAAAAACAGGGCCAATAAATGTAAACCACTTTCTCAGGTACGCATTAATAATGACAACTAACCTCTTAACTCCATTCAAATTATAAATAGTGGAAAGGTGCAAACGCGCAAAACAATAATCAACTCGAGCATGATTTTCTGAGTCGACTTCAATATCTAAATAACGGTTATGAAAGTCTTGATAACATGGTGATTTATTATTATTTAGATCAAAGCTTAGCTGTCTTTGTAATTCTTTAATTTTATCTCCACATTGATTTAACTTCTCAGCTCTCAAACTATACCGTGCTTTGGTGTTTATTACAGAAAACACTAAAACAGAAACAGCCAAAAAGACTTGAATTACATTCATCAAAACCGTAGGAAAAGAAAACTCTAATCCCGCAATCTGCATTAGAGGCATAAAAATTAGAAGCATAGATAATAAGGTTGTTGTATGGGATGCGACTTCTCCTAAGTGCTTTAGTCTTGCTGAAGCCAGGTATCTGCATTTAGCAGCCATCATAAAAGAGCGATTTAACTCTTCTATTGCCGTTAAATCCCTCTTTTTGTATCCATCTTCTCCCAAAAACCACTTAACCACACTTTTAAAATTCATCCTTGCTCCTTGAAAAAGGCTAACGAGCCTGTAGATTAACTCGTTTTTTATTTATTTTTATTGATGAATCAACCATAGCTGAGTTCCTATTTTGGTTCAATTGATTACTGTATTTTTCATAGAATATAAAAAGCTGGTTTGGTATTGTTTTAATTGGCGTTTTGGAAGGAATTACGGGTGTTTCAGTAGCTTTATTTTGGCTTAAAAGGGCTTCCCCTTTTTAATGCATCGTGTTTTGCAGCTTTTCTATATTATGAACAAGGCAATACAGTTGCCGCAGCGTAAACTAAGGGTATCCACTTTCGCTTGGCTCCGTAAGGTCAATTTATTCATGCCTTTATTTACTGTAATATTCCGCTAAAGAAATTTAAAGCAAATGTAAGAGAGCTCACTAACCGCAACTGGGGGATCTCAATGACCCTACAAATTCATAAACTCACGCAGTATTTACGTGGCTGGGGACACTATGGTAATCCCCCCGAAAAAT
>NZ_JJNY01000007.1:0-84810 GCF_000690035.1 Pseudoalteromonas sp. S3431 | reverse complement strand
TTTTCTTAACGTTAAATAGACCCCGTATATAAGCAGATTGGTATAACAATCGGCACAACTGAACGGTGATTGCATAGTATGGACTTTTTAACACAAACCTTAAGTGGTTTTACAGCGATGTCGCATTGGGAATACATAGCGGTGGGGTTGTCGATGGCGTACTTATTATTGGCAATAAAAGAAAGCTTATGGTGTTGGCCTGCAGCATTTTTTAGCACACTCATTTATACAATAATGTACTGGAATGGTGCATTATTAATGGAGTCATTACTTAATTTTTATTATATGTATATGGCTGTATTTGGGTGGGTTGTATGGCGAAAAGGCAAAGCTGAAAATCTAAATATTACGTCTTGGTCGATGAACCGTCATGCTGTTTTAATCAGTTTAACAACCGTAGCTGCAATAGTTATTGGTTACGTTATGCAAAACTATACTCATGCCGACTTTGCTTATCTTGATAGCTTTACAACATGTTTTGCAGTAGTAACTACTTACTTAGTTGCTAAAAAAGTCCTCGAAAACTGGCTGTACTGGATTGTAATAGATGCCGCTTCTATGTATCTATACTACGAAAAAGGCTATTACCCAACGCTAGCACTCTTTATATTTTATACCATTATGGCAGCGTGGGGCTTCAAAACCTGGTACGAAGAGTACGAACAAAGCCAAGCTAAGCCTTTAGCGCAGCTTTAATTAATGATTGAGTATAATCAGTTAGTAAAAATGTGTAGTGCGTTTATAGAGCCTAAAAGCATTGTTTCAAGCGAGCGATTGCTGAATGGCTTTAGCAACGATAATTTTTTAATACGTACCGAGCAACAAGGGTATTTGTTAAAGTGTTATAAAAGCCGTTGGCCAAGTGACGGCCTTGAAGCGCAGCGCTTTTTAAGTGACTTGGATATATGCCCTGCGCCTATTTGGCTCGATAAAAAGAATAGTCGTGCGGTATTTGATTATATTGAGGGTGAAACCGCACAGTCAGATATAACGCTCAGCTTAGTTAATAAATTAGCCCAAGTACACAGTTACAGCGCAACGACTACACCAATGGATATAGCCAAAGAGCTGCACTTTTATCAAAATACGGATGTATATACGTTATACAAATCACAAATAGAGCGGGCACTAAAAGCAGTTACAGCGATGCCATTTAATGCGGGCTTTTGTCATAACGATTTAGTAAGAGACAACATTGTTGTAAATGCTTCGGGTATGTATTTAATTGATTTTGAGTACGGACAAACTAACGATGTGTATTTTGATTTAGCCGCGCTGTGCGTGAGCTTTAATTTGGATGGGCAAAGTGAAGGTGAGTTATTAGATAATTATAGTAAGTACAGTAGAGCCGGTGTAAGCTTTTTTAAATCAGTAAATAAACTTGATTTTTTTAAGCTGTTTTTTTTAATATTGAGTATAGGATGGTATGAGCAGCGCGACATAACTAATCACTTAATTGAATTACGCGCGCAACTAAATAAACTCACTTTATCTATGAGTTTTTAAAGACCACCAAAACGTGCAGCTAGTTCTTTATATTTTTTTACTTCATCAGCATCAAATTGCGGTTCGCCATTTTCATCCTGCGATTTCGCAATTAGTAAACTTTCACGAGTAAGGCGTTTAACACGCTCTACTTTTACACCTAAAAACTCAGCAACTTGCTCAGTAGACATCAAACTCATAATCACTTCCTCTTTTAAATCAAATCACATAGTCACTATAATAGTTAAAATGTTGCTAAACAGTTACTTTTTTTTATCTAATATTGATAAAAAGCGTGTTTTTAACTAATTGTGAAGTGTTTTATTCTAAATCGCTTAATTAATAGGCATCTAAACGCATGGTGCTGGCAATTAACGACGGATATCTTTATCATTATAGACGCCAAAGCATTGATATCGCGAGTTAGTGCTGCGGCAACAAATGTGCTCTCGTGGTGAAATGGATATCACGTGGCCCTCCGGAGGCTGAGTTGTAGGTTCGATCCCTACCGAGAGCGCCATTTGCTTTATATGTTTATGCCCTAAATTATTTCAGTACTTTTGCATAATCAAACTATTTTCAATATCTAAAATTGGTTAACGATACTAGATAACATTGATTGAACTTCATTTTTATAAAAATAGTGTTCTTATTAATTACATTTAAACTTGAATGAAAATAAACTTTTCGTATCTCAGTTCAAAACCCTTTAGCGTTTCTCATTAAATTAAAAATAACGCAAAATTAAATGAGATATTATTTAATAATATAAATTACTACTTTTTAGTGAATTATAACTACTAAAGTACGAATGAATGGACTTTAAGTATTAAACAATGCTATTTAAGGTACATATTCATTAATTGTAGAAATAGCCGCTTTTATGCTAATAACTTTACCTATCCCTGAGCTAATACCTGGCATGTATGTCGACAGTGTTACTAAGCAACATGAAGGGATTAATAGTATAAAAATTAAGACTAGCGGGTTAGTCAGAGATAAATCTATAATTAAGCGTTTAATTGCAGAAGGGGTTCTTGAACTTCTTATTGATTTCGCTAAGAGTGAAGTCGCAATCCCCGCCAAATATAAGCCACAAAATAAACCTAAAACATCGAGCAGCCAACAAAAACGAGTTAAGGCCAAATCTGCAATAACGGTACAGCAAGAATTTGCTAAAGCGAGTGTAAGCTACGATCAACATAACCGTAAAATACAATCTTTATATAGCGATTTAATAGCCGGTTTAACTCTTAACGTAAAAGTACTTGATGAAATAGCAAATGAAATCGTTGCTTCAGTATTTCGTAATGCAAATGCGATGACAATCCTTACTCGAATTAAAGATAAGCATAGCTATAATTGGCGTCATATGATCAACTGCGCCATTTTTACGAGTGTATTTGCTAAATACCTAGGTTACAAAGAAGCGCTTGTGCAGGAGCTTGCTATGGGCGCACTACTGCATGATTTAGGGCAATCTAAACTACCGCAAGGCATACTATCAAAACCAGGCAAGGTTACTAATAACGAAATGGCGAGTATTAAAAAACATGTTGCTTTAGGGCTGGGTCTGGTCAAAGGTGAAAAGAGTATTTCGCCACTTATGTTAGATATGATAGTCAATCACCATGAACGATTAGATGGTTCAGGTTATCCCCGCGGCATTGCTGCAGAAAAAATAAGCCGTCCCGCACGGATAATGGCAATTGTAGATGTATATGATGCGATGACAGCAGACAGGCCTCATCAAGATGGCGAAGAACCTATTAATGCACTGCGTTACTTATTGGCTAACAAGCAAATGTTTGACGCTGAATTAGTGCAGCGTTTTATAAAGTGCTTGGGCGTGCATCCCGTAGGGACTATTGTGAAGCTAACTAATGAACGCCTAGCGTTAGTATTGGAGGGGAATAACTTGAATCCGATAAAGCCAAAAATTAAGTTATTTTTTAATGCTAAACATGGGCATCATGTAACTGCTAAAGATATTGATTTAAGTGACAGTAACCAAGAGCTTAAAATTTTAGCGAGTGTTAAACCACTAGACTATAAAATTAATTTGTCTCGTTTACTAAAAGAGCATCTGCTTGCGTAGTGTTTGTACACTTTCGTTGATTGCTTTTCTTAGCTGAAATAAATGCCCCTAAAAAACAACTTCCCATCAGTGTTAGCCACAATAAAGTGCCTAGCTCTACATGCAGTGCTAAACAACAAAATGCGAGCGAAATTAGTGCGCTTAGCATAGCACCAAGCCAATAGTGATTTACTGGATTGTCGCATTGTCCTGCTTGCGTACATGCGCAGTAATTTGCTTTATAAAAACAAAATACACTCGCACCACAAAAAATAAGCCCAGCTACAATAAGTGAAATGATCACAGTTTTATTTCCTTTGTGATTTTGTAGTGAGTGTAAATTGCTAATTACTTTAAGTCAATCTAAATGATAACCAATTACATTTAGAGTATATGCTCTAATAGCACAGATCTAGTCCGATGAGTTTTAATTAGTTGTTAAAATGTCGTTAAAAACCATGTTTTTCATAGTATTTTGACGTATTCATAGAGTCTTTTATAAAAAAATCAGGTAGTGTAGCCGGGTTTGAAATCCTAATAACAACACACATAGCTATCCAAACAGTTAGTTTGGTTAAGGACACAACAATGAAATTTACTAAAACTCTTATTGCAGCTTCGCTTGCATTTGTTTCTGCAGACAGTTTTGCAGCTGCATTTCAACTAGCAGAACAAAATGCATCAGGTTTAGGCCGTGCATATGCTGGTGAAGCTTCTATTGCAGACGACGCATCTGTTGTTGCACGTAACCCAGCACTAATGACTTTATTTAAAGACAAGCAACTAAGTGTTGCTGCTATTGGCGTTATTCCTGATGTAAGTCTTGAAGGTGAAAGTACTAATAACGGTATTGACCCAAGCGCATTAGATGATGGCAGCATTGCTCCTAGCGCCGTTGTTCCTGCAATTTATTTTACTATGCCTTATAACGACAAAGTATCAGTTGGTTTTGGTGCTTTTTCTAACTTTGGTTTATCTACTGAGTTTAAAAATGACTACGTAGCAGGGCAAATTGCAGGTGAAACAGAAATATTTACTGTTAATCTTAATGCAAGCGTTGCTTATAAAGTATCTGAACAATTTAGCTTTGGTATAGGCCTAAATGCTATTTATGCTGATGCAACAGTTATTCGTAAAGTTGGCGCAAATGCAAGTGGCTTTGACTTTGGTACTGATGCAGTAAATCTTCAAGGTGATGATACTGGTTTTGGTTTAAACGTAGGTTTAATGTATCAATTAGATGAAAACAGCCGTTTTGGTTTTAACTACAGAACAGAAACTGATATCACGTTTGATGGTGATTTTTCTAATGGGCTACCTGCAGCCGCTGGCGGCACACAAGGCACAGTGCTTCCTGGTTCTGTAGAAATCACTTTACCAGCTATTGCTGAGTTTTCTGGTTCGCATCAGTTAGACGAAAAATTAGGGCTGCACTACAGTGTATTATGGACTGGGTGGAGTAGCTTTGAGTCTTTAGAAGCGCAAGTAACAGCACCAACGGGTAACAAGTTTACCGCGTTTGAAAAGAACGAGAGTTTTAGCGATTCATTCCGCTACTCAGTCGGTGCAGATTACCAGTTAAACGAAGATTTATTACTACGTGCCGGTGTTGCATTTGATGAGTCTCCTGTATCACAAACACATCTATCAATTTCGATTCCTGATACAGACCGTTTCTGGTTCTCGTTTGGTGGTAACTACACTATCGATCAAAACTCTAATGTTGATCTTGGTGTAAGTATTATCCGTGGTAAAACACAAACGTTTACAGAAGCTGATGACTCAGGCAGCCAGTGGGGCTTCGAATCTAAAGGCCACGCAGTACTAATTGGTGCTCAGTATAACTACAAATTTTAATGTAGGAGTGTCTTGTGGTTAATCACAGGGCACAAAAAAGCCGCTCACTTTAATTAAAGTGAGCGGCTTTTTTAATGCCTATTAAATAGTGTTAATAGGCATTTTATGAAAGCTTATAAACTTTCTATTTTAGTTTTTTGCTCAAGTAGCTTAGTTTTAGCATCGCTAAACTCAGCCAATTTTGCATTTTCTTTAGCAAGTACCGCTTCAGGAGCGTTATTAACAAACTTTTCGTTAGCGAGTTTGTTTTGCACTTGTGCTAGGCCCTTTTCGGCTTTTTCGAGTTGCTTATTAATACGCGAAAGCTCGGCTTCTACATCAATTAAGCCCGCCATTGGGATCATGATCTCAAGGTTGCCAACATAAGACGTTGCACATGCTGGTGCGTCGTTTTTGTTTTCAAGCATTGTAAACTCTTCAATTTTTGCAAGTGATGCTAAAAATGATTTGTTTTCTTCAATGCGGCGCACGTCGTCGCTTGATGCATTAGCAAGTAATACGCTAAGTGGTTTACTTGGACTAATATCCATTTCACCACGAATATTACGAATCGCTAAAATGAATTGTTTAACCCATTCTAAATCGTCCATTGCTTTAGCATCAACGCTTGCTTCATTATATACAGGGAACGGCTGAACCATAATGCTGGTGTTCTCTGTTTTAAGGCCTGCAAGAGGTGCAACACGCTGCCAAATAGTTTCAGTGATGTATGGCATCATTGGGTGCATTAAACGCAGTAAGCTTTCAAGTACGGTAATAAGTGTATTACGTGTACCACGTTGCTGCGCTTCATTACCTTTAAATAATACCGGCTTAGTGAGCTCTAAGTACCAATCACAAAATTGGTTCCAAGTGAATTCGTAAAGCGTGTTAGCAGCTAAGTCAAAGCGGTAGTTATCTAAATGCTCTGTATAGGTTTTAACAGTAGCTTCATACTGACCTAAAATCCAACGATCAGCTAATGAAAGCTCCGTTTGAGCACCGTTTGCAAAACCACAGTCTTGCTCTTCTGTGTTCATTAATACGTAACGGCTCGCGTTCCATAATTTGTTACAGAAGTTACGGTAACCTTCAAGGCGGTTCATATCCCAGTTAATATCACGACCAGTAGATGCCATTGCAGCAAGTGTAAAGCGAAGGGCGTCGGTGCCGTGTGCTTCAATACCGCCTGCAAATACTTTACGCGTATCTTTTTCGATTTTAGCGGCAAGTTTTGGCTGCATCATGTTACCAGTACGTTTTTGTACTAGGTTTTCAAGTTCAATGCCGTCAATCATGTCTAATGGGTCAAGTACGTTACCTTTTGACTTAGACATTTTATCGCCATTGTCGTCACGTATTAAGCCAGTTACATACACGGTTTTAAACGGAACTTGTGGTTTGCCATTTTCGTCTTTTACAAAGTGCAGCGTCATCATAATCATGCGCGCAACCCAGAAGAAAATAATATCAAAACCAGTTACCAACACGTCAGACGGGTGGAAGGTTTTTAAATCATCGGTATTTTCTGGCCAACCTTGTGTAGAGAACGTCCAAAGCGCTGATGAGAACCACGTATCAAGTACGTCTTCGTCTTGGCTTAGCGTTACGCTGTCTGCAATGTTGTTTTCACGGCGAACTTCGGCTTCGTCGCGACCAACAAATACATTGCCTTCACTGTCGTACCAAGCTGGAATACGGTGACCCCACCAAAGCTGGCGTGAAATACACCAATCTTGTACGTCGTTCATCCACGAGAAGTACATGTTTTCGTATTGCTTAGGTACAAATTGAATGTCGCCGTTTTTAACTGCGTCTTTTGCAGGTTCAGCTAGTGGTGCAACACGTACATACCATTGGTCGGTAAGTAGTGGCTCAATTACCACGCCAGAGCGATCGCCGTAAGGAACGGTTAAACCATGGTCTTCAATTTTTTCAAGTAGGCCTAGCTCTTCAAATTCTGCCACAATTGCTTTACGCGCAGCAAAACGATCAAGGCCGCGCAAGCGCTCAGGAATTGGCGCATCAAACTCAAGCTCTTTACCGTCAAAGGTGTATGTTTCACCTTGGGTAAGAATAGCGGCGTCTTTATCGAAAATGTTGATCATCGGCATTTGATGACGCTTGCCCACTTCGTTATCGTTAAAGTCGTGCGCTGGGGTTATTTTTACACAGCCCGTGCCTTTATCTTTATCGGCATGTTCGTCAGCAACAATTTTAATACGACGATTAACGATTGGTAATAAAATCTCTTTACCGATTAAATCTGTATAGCGTTCGTCATCTGGATTTACTGCAACACCCGAGTCGCCAAGCATGGTTTCAGGGCGAGTTGTAGCTACTACTATGTAGTCTTTTCCGTCTTGTGTTGTTACGCCATCAGCCAGTGGGTAACGTAAGTTCCACATGTGGCCTTGCTTGTCTTTGTTTTCAACTTCAAGATCAGAAATAGCAGTGTGTAATTTAGGATCCCAGTTTACTAGGCGTTTGCCACGGTAAATTAGGTTTTCTTTATGAAGGCGTACAAACACTTCTTTAACGGCTTCAGATAAACCATCGTCCATTGTAAAGCGTTCACGATCCCAATCAACCGATGCGCCAAGGCGACGAAGCTGCTTAGTAATAGTGCCGCCTGATTCTTTTTTCCATTCCCAGATTTTATTAATAAAATCTTCACGGCCTAAATCGTGGCGTGTTTTGCCTTCTTCTGCATGCAATTTACGCTCAACCAACATTTGCGTTGCAATACCTGCGTGGTCAGTACCTACTTGCCATAATGTGTTGTTACCTTGCATACGTTTAAAACGCGTTAAGGTATCCATTATTGTATCTTGGAAGGCGTGGCCCATGTGTAAGCTACCTGTGACATTTGGCGGCGGGATCATAATTGAATATGGTACGCCTTTGCCAGACGGCTTAAAGTAGCCTTTTTGTTCCCAGTCTTGATATAGAGACTGTTCAATATCTTGCGGATTGTAGGTTTTATCCATTACACAGAACCTTAAATAAGTACTTAAATTAGTTGGTTAGCTATTTAACTAAACGTGTTTTTAGTTATTAATATCTTGCGTGGTGAGATTGGCACCGAGTTGGCGCAGCTTTTTAAAGCGCTCGCGAGCAGCTTGCTTAGCAACGGGTTCTACGGGTACAAAATCAAAAACTTGGTTAAATCGACGAATAAAATCCGGTAAGTTATTAGCCAAATTAATTAAAACTTTACGATTACCAACAGGAGGCGTTATACCAATTTCTACAGGTGCGCCGCCTTTAGGGCCTTCACCTTGTAGGTTATGAGGTACAAAACTGTCGGGATCGAATGCCCAAATTATTTCATCAATGGCACAGGCGGTCTCGTTGTTATCGACACATATAAATACGCGTTGACCGTTTCGATACTGATCGGCTGCAATTTGAGCTGCCAAAGCAAAATGATCGTCTGGCTTTGCCAACGATTCATCTTGTTGCTTTAGAACGAAAAATTGGGCGTTCATGTTCATTGTATCGGGGTTTCCCATAACATTAAATGTGCACTAAGTTGATACACATAAATTAAGAGGCAGATTTTGCCATATAACGCGTTTTGCTTCAATTAATACACAAATAAATAAGGCGCCAAACGGCGCCTTATAAACAGGTTTAAAGTTAAGTGTTCACTTTAATCTTGAGCGGCTTCACTTACGCCAGCTCTATTTAACAAGTACTGAGTAAGCATAGGAACAGGGCGACCAGTTGCGCCTTTTTTAGCGCCACTTTTCCACGCTGTACCGGCTACGTCTAAATGCGCCCAATGATACTTTTTAGTAAATTTAGACAAGAAACATGCAGCGGTAATTGTGCCAGCAGAACGTCCACCTAAGTTAGTAAAATCAGCAAAAGGGCTATCTAGCTGATCTTGATAGTCGTCCCACAGTGGCAACTGCCATGCACGGTCACCACTTTGCTCAGACGCTTTTAATAAATCGTGTGCAAGTGGGTTATGGTTTGATAGTAAACCAGTCGCATGCGCGCCAAGGGCTACAATACAAGCGCCAGTAAGTGTTGCTACGTCAATAACCGTATCTGGATTAAAGCGTTCAACGTACGTTAGCGCGTCACACAATACTAAACGGCCTTCAGCGTCAGTGTTTAACACTTCAACCGTTTGCCCTGACATAGTTGTTAAAATATCACCCGGGCGATAAGCATTTGGACCAGGCATGTTTTCACAGCCCGCTAAAACACCAATAACGTTAATTGGCAATTGCATTTGTGCAAGCGAACGCATTGCGCCAATAACACCTGCAGCGCCGCCCATGTCGTATTTCATTTCGTCCATGCCTTCGCCTGGTTTTAACGAAATACCGCCTGAGTCAAATGTTAAACCTTTACCAACAAGTACAATGGGTGCTTGGTCATCGGCTGCGCCTTTATAGTTAATAATCGACATAACAGATTCATTAACGCTACCACGGCCAACAGCTAGGTAAGAGTTCATGCCTAGCTCTGCCATTTGTTCTTCGCCAATAATATCAACAGTGATGTTGTCAAAATTAGTTGCCAGCTCTTGTGCTTGCTCACCTAAGTAAGCAGGGTTACAAATATTTGGTGGCATATTGGCTACGTCTTTACATAACTTGCTACCTGCAGCAATGGCTAAACCATGCTCAATGGCACTTTCGCCAATAGTTAGTTCACGGCGTGTTGGCACGTTGAATACCATTTTACGTAATGGACGACGAGGGTCTACTTTTTTGCTTTTTAATTGGTTAAACGTATATAAACAATCTTGCGTAGTTTCTACCGCTTGGCGCACTTTCCAGTAGGTGTCGCGACCTTTAACGTGTTGTTCTGTTAAAAAGCATACCGCTTCCATTGAACCAGTATCGTTTAAGGTATTTATTGTTTTAGAAATAATTTGTTTGTATTGTTTATCGTCAAGTTCGCGTTCTTTACCACAGCCTACAAGCAATATGCGCTCGCTTAATACATTAGGTACATGATGCAATAATAAAACTTGACCTGGTTTACCTTCTAAATCACCACGGCGAAGTAAGTTTGAGATATAACCGTCACTGATTTTATCGAGTTGTTCACCAATGGGGGATAACCTACGTGGCTCGTAAACGCCAACTACAATACATGCGCTACGTTGTTTTTCTGGGCTACCACTTTTTACGCTAAATTCCATTGTCACTCCTGGTTTTGAGTCGATTAGGCTATTAAATAGGGGCTAAAAAAAAGATTTCTAGTCTAATAACTCTAATATTAGCTGATTTTGCTAGACTCTTACTGTGTAATTGAACTTTATATGCTTAAGGGCTACTAATGCAACATTATATCGTGCTCTTAGGTAGGATAATTAAATTTGATGGCTTATAATAATGGCTAATTTGCCAGTACAAGCTGCGTAAAATAGCTATTTAACTATTAAATTATCACTATCTTAGTGAAATTCCATGTTTAACAGGGGCGAGCATTGCTAATTTTCCGTTATTTGACCTCAGAGGTTTTAAAATCGCAGGTCGCCGTATTTTTAACTTTAATGACCATTTTTTTGTCACAAAAGTTAGTTGTTATTTTAGGCGATGCCTCCGAGGGTAGTATCCCTGCCAAACTAGTTCTGTCGATGATTGCACTTAAATTACCGCAATTAGCCTCTTTAATACTTCCGCTGAGTATATTTTTAGGCATTATTTTAGCTTACAGCCGTATTTATGCTGATAGCGAAATGACCGTGCTTAAAGCCTGTGGCGTAAGCGAATGGTACGTTGTGCGCGTTACGCTTATATCAAGTGCAGGGTTGGCATTTTTAGCCGCAGCGCTCACCATGTACATAGCACCATGGGCAAGTGAGCAAGAATACCAATTAAAAGAACAAGCTAAAGCCGATGCCGGTTTATCCGCGCTAAGAGCGGGGCGATTTCAAGAAACCGGTAACGAAAAAGCCGTGGTATTTATTCACAATATTGAAAAAGGCGGCAAAGAGCTTAATAAGGTATTTGTAGCGCAACTACCTAACAGCGAAAAAGATAACCTTGCACGCCTAGTTTACGCAGAACAAGGCGTAGTAGTAGAAGCCGTTAATGGTGAACAGCAGTTAGTGCTTACTGACGGTAAACGTTATGAAACTGACGGTTTAACACCGGCACTTAATTTAACTGAATTTGACGGCTACAGCGTACAAATCCGCGATCAAGAAATAGAGCATCAACGCCGAAAGCTAGAAGCGGTGCCAACTAATCAGTTGCTGGCAATAAATACCCCTGAATCTATAGCACAATGGCAGTGGCGTCTCGCTATTCCACTTTCTATTCCACTGCTTACTTTGCTTGCTGTGCCATTAAGTGTTGTAAACCCGCGCCAAGGTAAGTTTGCTAAATTAGTGCCAGCTATTAGCTTGTATTTGGGTTACTTTATTTTACTTAATGCAGCTAAATTTGCAGTTGAGGATGGTAAAATACCACCATCAATAGGGTTGTGGTGGATCCACATAAGTGCCCTATTTATAGGTGGGCTATTAATAATTAAAGGGCGTCCATTGGGCGCTTGGCTCAAAGCTGTTGTAACTAAGCGAGAACTAGGCTCATGATGAAAACGCTTGATTGGTATTTAGGCCGCAGTATTTTACAAACAACAGGCTTTGCCTTATTGGTATTAGTGGGTATTAGTACCCTCATAAAATTTATTGAACAGTTAAAATCGGTAGGGCGTGGTAGTTACGACTTAATTACCGCAATGCTTTACACTTTATATACTATACCGGGTGATCTTGTTGTATTTTTCCCTATGGCTGCGCTAATTGGCGGATTAACGGGTTTAGGGGCACTCGCCTCGAACAGTGAGCTGGTGGTAATGCAAGCCGCTGGTATGTCGCGTTTACAAATAATCGGCTCGGTAATGAAAACGGCCGTATTTATGGCTTTTTGTATGATGGCACTTGGCGAGTGGGGTGCACCAGAGGCACAGCTGCACGCTAAAGAAATGCGTAATCAGGCAATACATGGCGGTGATGTATTTAATGCGCAAAAAGGCGTATGGGCTAAAGATGGTAATAACTTTATTAACATAGAAGATGTTGATCAAAATGGAATGCTGCATGGTGTGTATATGTATCATTTTGACAAATCATTAGATTTGACTCAAATCACTAAAGCAAAAAATGCTTTGAGTCGTAATGACGGTTGGCTACTTCGTGATATAAATAAGGTAATTATCACCGACGAAAAAATTACCACAGAACAGGTGCCTGAAGAATTTTATGCCTCACAACTCACCGCTGAAAAGCTGGGTGTTGTATCAGTCAAGCCAGAGTCGTTATCGTTTACTGGTTTATGGTCGTATTTAGGGTATTTAGAACAAAATGAGCAAGACACTAGTACCTACGAGCTTGCCCTTTGGCGTAAGTTTATGCAGCCTGTATCTGTTGCGGTAATGCTGCTGGTGGCGCTCTCGTTTATATTTGGCCCACTACGTACCGTTACTATGGGGGCGCGTATTATTATGGGTGTTGTAACCGGTATCGTGTTTCATTTAACTAACGAAATATTTGGCCCAGTGGTTATGGTTTATCAAATACCAGCTATTGTAGGTGCTGTATTACCAAGCATAATATTTATAAGTTTTGCGACATACTTGATGAATAAACGAGTTTAATGCTTTTAAAATAGTGTAGGTAATAAACTTATAAACATAAAAAAGCGTGACAGTAGCCACGCTTTTTTACTTTAAAATAAGTGATATAGGTTCAATCTAGCTCACGATAAATACGCTTGTTTTCTTCTTTTGTCAGTGCAATTACTTCAGTTTTAGAAATATAATCTTGTAATGCATTTTTGTTTTTAAAATCAACTAACACCACTAAATTGCCTAACCCAAGTAGTGAGCTTACACAGCGGATAATCGCTTGAGGCCAGCTAATAAGGTTCCCGTCGAGTGTTTGTACTTTTAAACGCCATGCGCGCATACCAATGGTTTGGCCACTTTTAGTCCAAAAGTAAGCAAAAAAGAAAATGTTTATACCTACAAATAACGTACTTCTAATACCGTATAGCAGTGGGGAATCCTGTATATAAGCTGCAGGATCTTCTGCTTGAGCAATAAAACCCAAGGCACTTAGTCCTTGAATTACTGCAAAATAAAGTATGGCTGTAAGCATAGATAAAGAAATTACGACTAAGGCATCGTAAATTAAAGACGCAAAACGACGCCAAAAACTCGCCCGTGGAAACTTACCAGACATAAAGACACTCTCACTATTAATATGCTCGCTAGTTTAGCAAAAAAGCTTACAAATACTAAGTGCTATAGTTTAGCGATACTATTTAACCTAACAATCTCTTTTGTAAATGTTAATAGATGGCTAAATGTTAAGCGGTTGAACATGCTAATGCCATAAAACGCTTGCTGCTGCATGTATTGTTTGTATAATGCTTGGCATAGAGACGAAGGCATATAAACAAACCTTAGCTCTAAAGTGGTTTTTCTTTATCTTCTCGTGTTTAGAAGGTTAAAGAAAAATGACGCCAGCGTGATGAAATTGGTAGACATGGGGGATTCAAAATCCCCTTCCGAAAGGAGTGCCGGTTCGAGTCCGGCCGCTGGTACCACTTTTTATAGCCCCTGCTAGATTTAGCAGGGGTTTTTTTATGCCTGAATTTTGAGTGATTAGCTTAAAGTATTACTAATAATATAGCGCAGATATAATATCAATTCGTGATAATTCTTAATTAATTTTAGGGATTAAACCTGATACCAACTGCATTTGAAATTTCTGCCTTACGACTCCATGTATGCAGAAAGTAGAGCAATGTAAGATCAATTGCCGAGAACAATTAAATAACGGAGTTTTTGCCTTGTTATCGGCAAGGTTTTTTACCTAAAAATAGGCCCCATACAATAAGCAGAACGGTATAGTTTAAGTACTCTGTTTTAACTTTTGATTGCTTTACTTACGTGCTGTTTATTTTTGTTGTAATGAGGGGGTTTTGCAAGACTGTAACAGCGGCACTTAAATGTATTAAGTGCCGTTAAAAATATTTTCTTTATATTAGTCGATTAAACTTACTTGGCCTTGGTAAGTATTATCACCAACCGAAAAGCTACCTTTACCATTCCATTGATTATCTACTGCGAAGCTTGCCGTGAATGGCGACTGATAGCTACCAATTGCAGGTGGTGGGAAGGATACAATGGCTTGGCCTGTGACTGCACCAACTTTGGTTACGTCATTGTAACCTGTTGCATGCATATGCCCTGATGCGCTAGAAGTAAATTGCGGCGAATGCTGAGTTCCCTCTAAAATGGCCCCATTTGCTCTACCATTTAATGCTCCTGTTTTTGGATCTACTGATAATTGTAATTCCATAGAACCACCACCAACAACGCCAGATTTAAACTGTAGTTTAACCAGATATAAGCTTTCGTTAGACATTTTAATCTTCCTTTTTAAGTGTGTATAAACAATATTTAGTGGTTATTCACTAACTAACCTAAAACCCGGGTAAAGATTTACTAACATATTGAACTGTATTGATATTTTTTTATAGTTAGGTTTTTTCAGTGAAAATAAGGTGAATTCACCGCTAATAGCGGATCTGATTCAAATGAATTCAACTCAGTTAGCGCTGAAAATAGTTGCTTGAGATTGATTTATTATCCAGAACTCAGGTTAACTAAGGAAAGTGTAGAACGATTGCAGCTAAATATGTATTACAGAGCATTACAGGCAAAGGTGTCCCTAATTAGATGTTTGGATCTCGAAAATCATGTGATTAAAGCCAGAGTAGTTGAATATAAAATATAGTAGGTATGAGTTTAGTCGTGTGTGGTCTCGTTATTATTGTATTTATTGCTGTGCGAAAGCACACTTTAGCATCAAGCGTATTGTAATTTTTTATTGTCGTTTTTTTCGATGTTTCGCTTAATTCAGGTATTATTTGTACATCAAGTTTTTTAAGACATCATCATGACTCAATTAAGTGCCAAACAGAACATTCAAGCGATTGTTAAAGCAATCAAGGCAGAAGAAGTGTTACTTCGTCAAAAACACCCATTACTTGCACATCAAAATACCTTAGGGTTAATTATTTTATTGCTGTCGCTTAGCGCATTAATTGGTGTTGGTGTTTTATATTATTTAGCCCTAATACCCGCTTGGGTATGTATAGTATTTGCGGCTATTGCTGCGTCTATTTCCCATGAGTTAGAGCACGACCTTATACATAAACAATACTTTAGTAATCAGCCTTTCATGCATAATTTTATGATGTTAGTAGTATGGTTAATGCGGCCAAATACTATTAGCCCATGGTACCGACGTAAAATGCATTTACACCATCACAAAACTTCCGGCACACAACAAGACCTAGAAGAACGCTTGGTGGGAAACGGTATTAAAAATCCATTTTTACGTGCGCTAGTTATTGTAGATGGGTTATTAGGGTTAGTTATTTCTACCAAACGTTTTAGAAAAGAAATTAATGGCTTTAGTTTTTCGAGTGTTTTTAATGCTGGGTTTCCGGTAACAACTGCGTATTTTGCTATTTTATACAGCGTTATTTTATTTCATATTGTTGATTTATTTATACCACTTTCGCTAAATTCACCTAGCTGGGTACTAGGTATAATGAACGTGTTTGAATTTTTAATGGTTGTGCTCATTGTGCCTAATATTATTCGTTCAAGCTCGCTTAACTTTGTTACCTCAAGCATGCATTACTATGGCGGCGTTAATAACATGCTAGAGCAAACACACGTGCTAACGAGTCGTTTATTTATGCCGTTTCACTTGTTTTGTTTTAACTTTGGTAAAACGCATACCATTCATCATTTTGTGCCAAATCAGCCATTTTATTTACGTCAAATGTTAAGTGAAAAAGTACTTAAAGTAATGGCACAACACAACGTGCGCTTTAACGATTTTGACAGCATTAAAAATGCGAATGCTTATAAATAATTACCTCCAACATTAGGAGGTCTTACATTGCTATTCTTATTTTATAATCTGAATAGCAATTATGTACCAAGGCTATTACTCTCTAGCTTCTTCTATCCACCACCGCGCTTATTAAAACTCACTTTACGTGCGTTGGTTGACTATTCAATGCCATTTTTAAATCAACAAAAGCAAAAGTGGTAGGCTTAATTAGCGCTAAAACTTCAAACTAAAAATAGATAAAACCAGTGAAAAGTGAAGTGGCCCTTCATAGTTGGTCATCTAGCTTAAATGGGATTGATTATTGTAGAGCCTTCAGTAATAGTGGTTATAGAGCAAACTAATTATGTTCTCAATAATACATAAGGGCTCGTGCTCATCAATATTATAAAACCAATAAATATAATAAGGACAAACAGGATGAAAAAATCACTAATTTCAATAGCGCTGGGCTTTGCTGCCCTTAGTGCGTTTAATGCCAATGCAAACATTGATCAGCAAGTGAAAAAGATAGAGCAACAGGTTATTGATTGGCGACGTGATTTTCATCAAAACCCTGAGCTTGGAAATCGCGAAACCCGCACAGCAGGTATTGTCGCTAAGCACTTAAAGTCGCTGGGTATGGAAGTACAAACAGGGATTGCTTATACAGGTGTTGTGGGGCTATTAAAAGGTGCAAAGCCAGGCCCGACAGTAATGCTACGCGCAGATATGGACGCGCTGCCAGTTACTGAAAAAGCAGATGTTGATTTTAAATCAACTAAAACCACTAATTACCGTGGTGTAGATGTAGGCATAATGCATGCTTGTGGTCACGACACACACGTGGCTATGCTAATGGGCGCTGCACAAGTGCTTGCAAACATGAAAGATGAGCTACACGGTAATATTATGTTTGTATTTCAGCCTGCAGAAGAAGGCGCACCAGAGGGGGAAGAGGGTGGCGCTGAGCTAATGCTTAAAGAAGGCATATTTAAACAATACAAACCAGAGGCTGCTTTTGGGTTACACATAACATCTAGTTTGCACAGCGGTAAAATTGGTTATAGAAGTGGCCCTGCAATGGCCAGTGCAGACCGATTTGAAATAACAGTACATGGCAAGCAGGCACACGGCTCTGCACCGTGGACTGGGGTTGACCCCATTGCCGCAGCTGCGCAAATAGTAACAGGCGTAAATCATATTGTTAGTCGCCAAATCAACATTACCAAAGAGCCTGCTATTGTCTCGTTTGGTAAGATAGCGGGTGGGGTACGTAATAATATTATTCCTGAAGAAGTCGAAATGGTAGGCACAATTCGTAACTTTGATATGGATAACCGAGCACAAATATTTGAAAAAATAAAAACCACAGCCACGCACATTGCTAAATCGTCAGGTGCTACTGCAGAGGTACACATTCACGAAGGTTATCCGGTAACGATTAATAACCCAAAGTTAACTGCGCAAATGTTACCTAGCCTTAAAAAAGCAGCAGGTAATGAAAACGTAGTTGAAATGGGAAAAATAACTGGCGCAGAAGACTTTTCGTTTTACGCATTAGAAGTGCCAAGTGTATTTGTATTTTTAGGCGGCACACCAAGTGAGCAAGATTTAAATACAGTGGCTAGTAATCATTCACCTTATTTTTATGCCGACGAATCATCGTTTAAAGTAGGCACTAAGGCGCTTAGCCTGTTAGCTGTTGATTATTTAAACGCACATAAAAGATAGCTTAAACACACCACGTTACGCTATTAGCTTAACGTGGTATTGCTGTTTTATTTAAAACATCGGATCATGTTTTTAGCACTTGCTCAACTTTTAAAAAATCACTCTCAAAAATTAAAAATCTAACCGAACATACAAATGAACCGGCGAGCAGTTTTTTTATATTTTAAAAATAATGAATCGATATTGCCGGTCTTATATCTCGATTCAATCTTCATAAGCATTAAGGATTTAAATAATGGAAATTACTGGAAGCTGTTACTGTGGTGAAATTAAATACCAAGCAAAGTCTCAAAATAACAACGCACTTGTTTGCCATTGTAGCGATTGCCAACGTATGTCGAGCGGCCCATTTAGAGCAGTTATAATTGCAGAGCCAAATTCGGTCGTGTTTACCCAAGGGGAGCCAAAAGAGTTTGTTAAAACAGCGCAAAGCGGTAACAAGCGTGCGCAAGGTTTTTGTGGTACATGTGGTACAACACTTTATGCAACTAACGAAGCTAAAGCTGACCGTGTATATGGCTTGCGTATTGGTGCGGTTGATCAGCGTGAGCAGTTTACGCCAACAGCACAAATTTGGGCTAAATCAACATTGAGCTGGTTGAACGGCTTACACGAAGTACCTGCGTTTGATACAACCCCACAAAACTAGTTAGTTGGGGTTATCAGTATTACTTTTTAGTAAGCGGTTTGAAATTTATTTAACCAAATGACTGTCTACTTATAAGTCAGTCATTTGGAGAATAATATGTGTAGTTCACCTAAAAGCAGCCGAGCAGTGAAAAAAACAGCCATTAGTTTTAATGATGAGCTTACTCAAGAGCAGCGCTGGCGTTTTGCTGCAAAAGCTAATTTAGCACAAGAGCGCCGTGAACAGCGCGAAGCAACGAATAAACGCTATGAGCAAAAGCACGCGAGTAGTAAACCTTCGTCTGGTTTATTTTCGTGGTTACAGCAGCTAGTTAGCTGATTTAGCTAAAGTGGTGCTTTTACCACTGCCCAAACCACACAAAGCACACAGTACTCCGGCAATAGCGCACAACCACAATGGCGCACTCCAACTTCCCGTAGTCGTGTGTAATGCACCAGCTAGCATAGGACCAATAGCCGCGAGCAAATAACCTACGCTTTGCGACATACCTGAAAGCGACGCTGCTTGTTGCGAATCGTCAGTTCGTAAACTAATAAACGACAGCCCCAATATAAAACATGCCCCAGAGCAAAAGCCCAGCATTAGGGTCCAAACAAAAGCAAAGCTAGGCATGTAAAGCAGCCCCAAAGCACTGAGTGCACTCAACATGGCTAAAATAAAGCTAAGCGCGCTTTGATCTTTTAATTTGGCAAGTAACGGAATTAATATTAAACCCGGTAATGCAGTCGCTATTTGAAAAGCCCCATGATAAGCACCTGCTTGGGTAGCTGAGTGACCGGTTTCGGTTAATATGCTTGGTAACCACGTAATAATTATATAATTTAAAAACGAGTTTAAGCCCAGCAGTAGGGTAATTTGCCATGCTAGTAAATAGCGCCAAACACTTTTTGACGTGTCGGTGTGTTGAGCAATACTCGCGGGTTTTGTGTGCTTACTTAATTGCGACATCCATACAATAATACTCGCCAGAGTAATAATAGCTGATGAGCCCAGCGCAAGTTGCCATCCTAATCCGTTTAACTGACTAAGTGGAAATACTAAAGTAGAAAACCCACCCGATACCACGCCCATAGTAAGCACGTAGGCTGAGGTCATTAATGCAACCTTTGCAGGAAAGTCGCGCTTAATTAAACTTGGTAATAATACGTTTGCGATGGCAATGCCCACACCAATAATAGCGGTGCCTACAAAAAGCATAGCTGAGGTATTTATTACCCGCGCTGCAACCCCTGCAAGTATAAATAACAAAGCCACAAACAAGGTGCGCTCTAACCCTTGCTTTTTAGCAAGAGTTGCGGCCATTGGCGATACAACCGCAAAGGCAATGAGTGGCAATGTTGTTAAAAAACCAGCTTGCGATGCGCTAAGCCCAAAGTGATTAATAATTTGTTCAAGCACAGGTGCAATACCTGTAAATGTGGCGCGTAAATTTGCGGCAATAAGTAATATGCCAAGCACAAGTAATATGCCAGCAAAGCGTGATTTAGGTGTGTTATTTAACAAAAGGGAAGACCATTAAAGCTAATACTTAATGGGCGCTAGTATAAAGGCTTAGCAAAAACTATAATTTAGAGATAATGACATTAAATAACTAAAAACAGACAAAACTATGTTTGATGCAATTGGCTGGGACGATATTAAAAATTTTGAAACTATGGCGCAGCCTATAATAGCCAAAATAGAGCACGCGCATGCAAGTCACGAAATACCACTACATACCCATCCAAAAGGGCAATTAATTTTAGCGCTACATGGTTATGTAACGTGTGAAGTGTCGGCCAAAATGTGGATGGTGCCCACGCACAGTGCAATTTGGATCCCAGCACAAAAGGTGCATAGCAATAGGGCGTCTGATAACGCGCAGCTTTGTCATTTATTTATTGATAGTAGTAAAAACGGTATGCCGCTAAATACCTGTACGTTAGCTATTACGCCGCTGGTTAAAGAGCTAATGTGTGAGTTGGCTGGGCATAATCAGCACTATACTTTAAATAGTAAAACAGCGCGTTTAGCGCAGGTGTTATTTGATCAACTTATTGAAATGCCCGTACAACCACTTGATTTTGTATTATCTAAAAATGAGGTAATTCAAACTATGAGCGATCAGCTTATAAACAAGCCAAATAACCGAAAAACACTACCACAATGGGCTAAGCAGTTTGCATTAACAGAGCGCACATTAGCGCGGTTAATTAAAAAAGAAACCGGTATGACATTTGGAAAATGGCGTACGCAATTGCATATAATTACAGCCTTAAAAGCGCTTTCTGATAAGCAAAGTGTGCAGCAGGTGTCGGAGTTATTAGGGTATGAGTCGGTGAGTGCATTTATTACTATGTTTAAAAAGGTAATGAAAAAGTCGCCCATGAAATACATGAGCGACTTAAATCAGCTAAATTAGCTTAGCCTTTAAATAAGCACTACCACGTGTAAGTTGCCGAAAGCATGGCGTTACGTGGTTTGCCAGGGAGGTATCTGTCGCCGGTAAAACTGGTGTAATCGGCGCGCTCTGCATAAGCCTCATCAGTTAAGTTAATAATACGAGCAAGTAGCTCAAGATTACTAGTAACTTGCCACTGTGCGCGTAGGCTTAAAACATCATGCCCTTGGTATTTATTTAAGTTTTCTGGGTCGGTGTAGTAGTTACCAACGCGGTGCCACTGCAAAGCAAATTGCGTATTACTGAGTGCCTGCCATGTTAAATCGAGATTAGCAATATTACGCGGCGCGGTATCTATGTCGTTGCCGTTTATATTTAAACCGTTAAGTATTTGGTTGTTAGTGTAAGTATGCTTTGCGTGAGTGCCAGCAAAGTTAAGCGCAAGCGACTTGGTGAGCTGGTAGTCAAGCTCAAGCTCAATACCACGATGGCGAGAGCTGCCATTATTTACCGTAAAAAAGTCGCTATCGCGGTAAATCGTATTGTGTTTACTCATAGCGTAAACAGACACGCCATAATGTAGTTGTTCGTAAATCCCTTTAATACCCAGCTCTGCGTTATTGGCTATTTCGGCGCTTAAATTTGCAGTAGTTTGCTCGCGTTGTAATTGGTATAGCTCAGCCGCTTGTGGCGCTCTGTAACCGCGAGAAAAGTTTGCATAAAGCGTGTTATTTGTATTGTACTGATAACTAACCCCAAGCTTTGGCGATAGATTACTAAAACTATTTTTAGCACTCGCTGGGCGGCTGTATCGGCAGCCACCAAAGCCGCATTCTGTGCCATCGTCTTTTGTTCTACCTGCTAGCATATTATTGGTGTAGTCGTACTGCATATGCTCGTAGCGTAAACCCGCTGTAAGCAACCACTTATTTAATTGCCAATCAAGCGATGCAAAAGGCGCATAAAGCGTGGCGTTTACATCGTAATCGTAATGCTTACCTTGTGGCACTGTAGCAACTAAAAATGCAGAGCCCTGAGTTGGCTCATTTTGGCTTTGAGTAAAATCGGCTTGCGTGTATTCGCCATCAAGCCCTAGGTTTATTTTTATATTACTTTGTAAATTATGTTGATAAAGCGATTGTATGCCAAAACCTGTTTGGCTGTTTGTTTCAAGCGGTGTGCCGGGTAAAAAGTGCTTAAAAAAGTCCATGCTTTGGTCGCGAAAATATAACGTAGTAGAGAGCACATCATCGTTATTTAATTGCCATGTTGCATTGCTCCATGCTCTAAATGCACGTGCTTTTCTAAATGCGTCAGGGTCAAAGTTTTTTTGCGCGAGGTCTTCGTTTTTATAGCTTTCAAAGCCTGTAATAAATCCAGCCGTTTGCTGATCAAGATTTGTGTAAGTAAGGCCTGAGGTAAGTAATAAATTATTATTTGAATAGCGATGGCGAATATTTACTTTTTGTTGCTCTACGCTTTCGTCGTCGCGGTAACCGCTATCGTCGGTAACACTTGCGTTAATGCCGATACCGCTGTTGCCGTAATCTTGCCCTGAGCGTAATTTGTAGCGAGTATAACCGTACGAGCCATAATCTAAACCAACTAAGCCACCGCCTTGTGTGGTGTCGGGCGTTATTACATTAATAACACCATGCACAGCGTTTGAACCATAAAGTGCAGAGCCAGGGCCTTTTAGCACTTCAATACGCTGCGCCATTTCGCTGTGCGCTTCAAATAACTCGTTTATGTTACAAAACCCAGCGGCTCTCAGTGGTATTCCATCCTCCAAAGTTAATATGCCACCACATGCGCCTGCGCCCGAAAGTACCGGAGAGCGCAATGCGGGTAAATATTCTTGGCCATTTCCGCGTTGAATATTAGCACCCGCTACACGTTGTAGGGCTTCTTCAATATGGGTAGGCGCTATGCTATTTAGCTGCGCTTGCGTTAGTGTACTTATTGATAAAGGGAGTGGGGTCGATAACGCTTCAATACGTGATGCCGTAGTTGTTATGGTTTCTATTGCATCGTTGTTTTGATTATTGGCAAACGCAGCGTGACTAAAGGGTAATAACAGCGGCAAAAAATAAGGTTTCATACATTCCTTGAAAGTAATCTATATTGCATTGCCTCTATAATATGCGGTTTTAATGTGCTTTTAAACTCGTTGCGTTAAAGCGTACGTAACCTATAAACCCGATACGTAATTGATAAAACAAAACAAGCCACAGCAGGAAACACCAAAGCCAGCACTAAGTAATGCTTAAATAAAACATAGCCGGTTATACCGCCTAGTAAAAAGCCTGCAATAATGAGTAAAAACATAACGCCTTTACGGGTATCAAATTGCTCACCTTTAAGCGCTTTACCTAGCATTAAACCAAGGTCAGTAAAAATACCGGTTAAGTGTGTGGTACGAACTACTGCGCCACTGTAATTAGTTGCTAGCGCATTTTGTAACCCACACGCAGCAGACGTTAAAACAATGCCGTAAACGAATGTGTTTTTGAGTAAATAAGCACTCGCAAGTAGTAGCAATCCTTCAATAAAAAGCAAAGTGTCGTAATGACGACCAAGTTTTAATGAGCCACCAGAGAGCAAAAAGCCCGACAGTGCCGAACCCAACATAAAGCTAACAATTATTGAAAGTAACAATAAGGCAGTACTAGGATTAGTTATTGCTTTAATACCAAGTAAAGTAACAGAGCCAGATACATGCGAAATAGCCTGGTGCTCAAATCCTAATAAGCCTACAGCGTTTACTATGCCCGCTATAAATGCGAGTGTAAACGCGCCATATTCAACCCACTTTGGTAGTTTTGTAAACATTGCTTAGATCTTATAATTTCTATGTAGATAGGTTTATATCATACACCTAAAGATATTTTTTTTAGGAACATAAAATAAAGATAAACGCATTTAGTCATCGTTTTTGTTAAGTCGCTTTGCTTGAAAAGCTTTAATTTGCTGATCGACCTTATGTGTATCAATGACTCCAAATTTAAATGCGATATACACAGGAAGTTGAAATTCATTTAATTCAATAGAGGTGATGTTTTTGAAAGGTTGTGTGTACCAAAGGCCAGCTTGGTAATTTGTAATAGCGTACTGCACTCGCCCTTTTTTAAGGAGCTTAAACGTGTCTTCGCTAGAAAGTGAACGCATTATATTATTTGAATCTATTGCGTACTTTTTGGCAATTTCTACTGGTAAATCAACGCCTCTGAGCATTGATATTGCAGCTTGAGATAAATTATTATTAATAACGTTTTGATCGTTAATCGTAAACAAGCCAAATTTAGTTATATGCAGCGGCACCGTTGTAAAGTCTAAGTATTTAGCACGCTCTGGATTATTGCCTAATGAAAAATAACAGTCAAAGTTATCTTTTTTCATTTCTTTTTGAACACGTGCCCAAGGTAAATGCACTAGTTCAATATTTAATTCTAGGTTGTGCTCAATAAACCTTAAATATTCAATATCTAAACCAGTAAATGTTTCGGTGTTAGTGTCATATATTGTAAAAGGGGGGTAGTGAGTAGTAACACAGCGTATGATTTTATTTTGCGATGCAAATAACGGTGTTGAATATAAAATTATAAAAAAGAAAATTACACGCATTAAGCCAAAACCCAGTTTTTTTTATTAGTGTAGAAGATTATGTTTGATTATCCAGTCTGGTGCGTTTAACTGTACTGATCTAAGTAAATATAAAAAGCGTATTAACACAATTTGAGCAAATCTAAATGTTTAACACAGAGCAACAATCACGAATTATAGAAATGGCATGGGAAGACAGAACCCCTTACGAGGCAATAGAACAGTTATACGGATTAAAATACCCGCAATTGGTGGTTTTTATGCGTGAAAATATCTCAAATGGTAGCTTTAAAGTTTGGCGTAAACGCCATGCTGGTCGCAAAACAAAACACTTAAAACTACGTGACCCTGCTATTATGCGTAGTCACTGTAAAACACAATATAAACAGCGATGAGTTAGCTTAAATTTTAATGGCTGGCAATTTCATTCGTTGTTCATACCCGTTTGTTAAACTCATAAATTAATTCCAGTTATTAAATTCACTAAGTTAACTTATAAGGATATTAAAATGCTCATTGCGCTGGCTATCATCATCGGCTTTTTTTTACTGGTTACCTTGTTACCTATGTCTTACAGCCAACACTATTTAGTGCGTAGTTGCGACTTTGTGCGCTTACAAGTGTTTTATATTGCCAGTTTAGTCACTGTTACTTCGTTATTTTTATTATGGCAAAGTAGCGCAATAGGCTATGTATTTATAGCCTTAACCTCATTGCTTATAATGATTTTACAAGGTAAATGGATTTACCCGTATACGTGGCTTGCTAAAAAAGAAGTGCAAAGCGCACCTAAGCACATCGACCATAGCATACGAATTATGTCGGCAAATGTACTTATGTCGAACCATAAAAGTGAGCAGTTAATTAGCCTTGTTGATGAGCATCAACCCGACCTACTCATTACGCTTGAGAGCGATAGCTGGTGGGAAAATAAATTATCAGTCATTAAAAAAAATTACCCATATTACATAGAATGCCCTAAAGACAATCGTTACGGCATGCACTTATACAGCAAGTTTAAAATACTCGATGCACAAATATGTGAGCTAATAGAAAAAGATATTCCCTCAATTCATATTTTGTTTGAAAACGATGAAGGCCTACAAATGCAAGGGCACTTTATTCACCCCGCACCACCAAGCCCAACCGAAGAAGACTCATCGCGCCCGCGCGACTCGGAGCTAATAATGGTCGCTAAAGCGCTTAAAAACCCAACACGACCTACCATAGTTGCCGGTGATTTAAATGATGTAGCTTGGTCGCGCAGCACCCGCTTGTTTATGCAAATAAGTGGCTTTTTAGACCCTCGAAAAGGCCGAGGTTTTTATAATACTTTTCATGCAAGTTACTTTTTTATGCGCTGGCCACTCGATCACTTATTTCACAGCCCAGGTTTTAAAGTAAAGCGTATTAAGCGCCTAGCTAAATATGGGTCTGATCACTTTGCGCTACTCACTGAGCTTATCTACGAAAACGCTAATCAGCAATCATTAGAAACTAAATCCGATGAACTTAAGCAAGAAGAAATTCAAGAGCTTGCCATGAGTAAAGCAGACAAGCGAAAAGTGCCAAGATTTGAGGAGAAGTGATAGCTATTAGGCAGTGTAGGTCGGATAAGCGAAGCCACGCCATCCGACAAAAATAATGAATTGGCTAGCAACAACACGACTACCACGTTTATGTTGTCGAGTGGCTAGAAAGTGCCAATAGCGGACGTTCGTAACGACTCAAGCAGCGGCGCACGTTAGCGCGTCCAGCCACGTAGTGGCGATGCTGCCTTGACTTGTTACATGTATGATATTAGCCATTGCCATACCTCCCCTAAATCAATCAATGCGGGTGAAGTAATTAAACCTGATTGAAATGCAGCGAAAAATGCCAAAATAGCAGTAAGCCTAAGCATCCAAGTATTAGAAGATTCAGCATCTTTAGCTCTGGCAGTTTCTATTTGATACTGTTCAAGAGTTGATACGGCTTTCCCGGTTATAAAATATTCAAGTTTGCCACCGTTACGTCTAAGCTCGCCAGAAGCCTCAAATGACGATAAATATAAATCCATCTTTTTCCGCAACTCTGATCTCTGAGGGTGAAGGTACCACCTGAGAGAATACATATAGCTCATAAGATCTAAAGAACTAAATGCCTTTTCGGGCTCCTCGGATTGTTTTGCAATTATTGCTTCTAGAATTGACATTCGTTTGGGAAGCTGAAGTTTCTTTTTATTAAAGAAGAACTGCGGAACAGAATGCTTTGCTAGAGCAAAAATAGATTGGAGCCTATAAAATTTTGTCCACTCATGAATTGCGAAGTCGATTAACCCTGTGTATGTATGTGTAATGAGGCCGTGATAATGTTCAATCCTGATATTTAATCCTTTCGTTAGATTGAAAGGAATAGATGCATCGGTGCGAAAACCACCTCCCTCAAAATGGCTGCCACTTAGACAGTTATCATCAATAGAGTTAACCAGCATAATTGGGATATTGCCTTCATATAAACTGATCGAATAGCAATTGACTTGCTTACCGCTATCACCTGTTCTTGGAATGCGAGTTGGGCATGGCTTTGTTAGTAAGCTCTTTAAAATCCATTTCTGCAATTTATTCATATGATGTGGATTACTTTGTATATGTAACTTTTCAATAACGGGCGCAGACATGTGGGGCATAATGGCGCAGCCGCCCCGCGTGTATGCGTCCCAGCGAACGAAGTGAGTGAGTTTATTGAGTTGTTATACAAGTTTTTCAAAATCACCTTGTTCACAAGCATTGACTAAATCAGCTACAGTAAATCTTTCCTTTTTCCTTACTAAATGCTCGTCTTTTAACTTTAGCTTACGAAACATATAGAAAGCTCCCTTGTAGCAAGGCTCTGAGCTGAAATAATCTGTGAATTTCAAGTTGCATAGATCTAAGTTAAATTGTTCATAACAACGCTCAAAAACTTCCCAAGCGTCATCGCCGTCGATATTCAAATCGACTAAAAAAGTACTGTCCATTGAAATCGATTCAATAGGCAAATTCATTTCTTGTGAAATTATTTCTACCACTTTATCTCTAATCATCAGCTACTTGTATAACACTTTAGTATTTATGCGACACGCAGTTTGTGTTGCATAATCGCTTGTTGGACTGAGGCGCTACCTGCTCGGTGTGTCAGAGTTGGTGTTGTTTATGCTATGGGAATTTGCTTTTTAGAGGCTCTAGCTAAATCAGCTAATTTAATAAGCTTACCTATTATAATTTAAGCTTTCCCTGCATTGCTCAGCGTTTATTATCTATTCATTAAACCGAATGTTTAACCGTTAAGCAAGGATATTTTTCGCTCGCACAGTCGCTATTAGCCTGAGCAATTAAGCAGGTTAACTTATTGATTTGATGCAGCAAGCAAGGCTGCTGACTCGTTCGCGCTATTTTATTTGTCGCCTCATCTAAATTCATCACACCAATAAATCGTAAGGTACCCGTCTTGCATGACTGGCAAGACCAATGGGGTATTAATCGTTCTTGCTCTACCTTCGGCTTCACCGCTTTGCATGGGGTTGCTGATACTTGAGCCTTTATTAACCCTAACTTTCGCTTGCGACACGCATTAGCTAAAAAGCCATAGTGACGAATGCGCATAAACCCTTTGGGCAATACATGTTGTAAGTAGCGCCGTAAAAATTCATCACAACTCAGAGTCATGACTTTATCGCGGTTGTTATCTGCATAATCGCGGTATTTAAAGCTCACTGTTTCTTCAGTCGCTGACACTAATCGCGATTCTGACATCACGCCTTTTCGGGTATAACGAGCAAGGTAACTAACTAGCTTTTCACTGTACGTTAAACAGGCTTTGCTATACACGCACCATTTGGCTGGCGTACTTATCTTCGCTAATGAACTATCGCATTCATTGAGCGCCGCGAGCATTTTCCCTCTAAACACTGTTGATAATGCTTTAACGGGGTATAAATAGCCTTTTTCTATTTCATGCCATTGCGCTTTATCAAGCGCACCTGCGGGTATCAAGCAATGCAGGTGAATATGCTGACTTAAGTTCTGCCCCCACGTATGCAGTACGCTTGTCATACCTAACTGACCATGCCTCTTTCGTTTCGCAAATTTACACAGCGTTTGCCATGCGACTTTAAATAAACAGTGATACAACGCGTTTGGGTTGTAGTGCGCAATGATATTTAACTCATGCGGGAGCGTAAAAACAAGGTGGAAATACCGACACGGTAATAAATCTTCCTGCTGTTTTTGCACCCATTTAGCCGTAGCCATCCCTTGGCAACGTGGGCAATGACGGTCTCGACAACTACACCCAATTTGTTGTACTTCACTACAGTTATCACATTGCCATGCTTGATAACCGAGCTGACCCGTTCTGCATGATTGAAGGTGTTGGCAGACTCGTAACTGCTGATAACTCATTATGTGGTGCTGCCGATAATTCCCAAGGCCAGAATTTAAAATATCAGCGAGGTGCAAGCCGCTCATTGGTTTCCCCAACTTGCGAGTAAATCAATACCACCATGCCCTAATTCAGGTAACCAGTGTAAGTAACTTTGCGTGGTTCTAATGTCACTGTGACCAAGCTGATGTTGAAGTTGATGAAGCGGCATCCCTAACTCAAGTTGATGTGTTGCATAAGCATGGCGTAATACATGTGGATTACAGTGCTTTAAACCACACATTTGTGCATGTTTTTTCAATGCCTTTCTGAAGCTTGAGGGTGACATAGGTTTATCCATTAACCATCGTGAATAAAACATCCAGCCCGTTGGGTGATACATTTTCCAATAGCAACGTAATTGATTTAGCACGCTATCTGATACAACAACATAGCGTGACTTATCTCCTTTACCCTGTTCAATTAAAATGGTTTTACGCTGTCCATCGATGTCTTGCACTTTGATGCGCAGCAGTTCGCCAATACGCAAACCACATCCATAACACACCACTATCAATGTTTTTAAGCGCATATCCGTGCAACTTTCTATAAGTCGTCGAATATCATCACGCGATAAATAAGTAGGTGCCCGAGGTTTTGCTTTAGGCAAGGCTATGTCTAAGTTCAGTGGGCGGTGTAAAATATTCTTAAACAAAAACCAAATGCTGTTTATTTGTATTTTTTGACTCGCTCTGGAGAGCTTGCGAATGGCGGGATCTTTAAAAAAGATATTCAGCTCATCATCAGTAATTAAATCGAGTGGTTTATTAAAATAATGGCTGAGTTTAAGTAAATGCTCGCAGTAACTTTTACAGGTACTTTGTGAATAACCACGGTAGGCTATTTCAATTTTGACTTGTTCAATGAGTGTATTCATGACTTACCTCCAAATATGGGATAACCCCAAGGTAAGTGTGGCTCAAATGGTCAGAATAGGATCTCCGCGTAGCGGATTAGTTCAACAATTTAATAGTGCGCTCATCGCGCATATTTCTGCCGACTAGACGCTTATTCATCTACTTTTAACAAATAACCTAAAGCATTACTACCAAAAGTTTTTTAAAGCTTTAAAGTAAAGTTTAATAGAACAATATGCGCGCGTCGCTCATTTTCATGGATATATGCGCAAAGAGCAGTTTGACCAATCAAGAACTACGATATTTAGTCAACCTCAACGTCAGCTCATCGCTCATTGTTGCCTGTCAGATTAAGTCTATCCGTTTAGTATTAGCTACTACAATAAGTTGTTGGCTCTGTGGTTAATAAAGTTTATCGGGCTTTACGGACTTAAACTATTTGAAGAGCATCATAGGGTATTTTCTTTCATAGTATTCGCTATGTTTATGTCTTTAAATACACGGCTTAACAGGTTTGTAAGCGTAATTTAAAATAGCGACAAAAGTAGCGTGCTTACATTTTTATTAAATAAGCTAAATTGTGAATTGAGTTTTAAATTATTAAAATTTAATGAAGTAGCAATGGTTAGTTTGTAACTTTTTATTTTGAAGGATATTTAATTCTCAAAAGCGCGATGTAAAATCGCACCTACGAATATATCCAAAATTCGGTACTATCACTTACTAAAAACCAAGTATTGTCTCCTGAAAACTACTTTCTAAAGCTATAAATAAAAAAGCCTAAAAGTGGTTACCCACTTTTAGGCTTAATAATTTTTGTATTTTAAACACGTATTAAAAATCTTTATTTAAAACGCGTATTTCATTTATGTAGCTAAATTAGCTGGCGATCATAATGCTTTTAACATTTACGAACTCACGCATACCAAAGCCGCCATGTTCTCGTCCGTAGCCACTGCCTTTAACGCCACCAAACGGTAAGTTAGGTTGTGCTAAACCGTAGCCGTTAATGTTGATCATGCCGGTGTCAAAGTGCTTTTTAGCGAGCTCAATGGCTTTTTTCTCATCTTTTGAGAAAATACCACCGCCTAAGCCATAGCGAGAGTCGTTGGCGATTCGCATTGCGTCGTCGTTGTCTTTGGCTTTAATAAGCGAAGCAACTGGACCAAATAATTCGTCGTCGTAAGCAGGCATACCTGGCGATAAATTATCAAGTAGCGTTGGTGGGTAGTAGTAACCCGTTTGCGATGGTATTTCGCCGCCCGTTACTATGTTTGCACCTGCTTTTACTGACTCCATTACTTGGTCGTGAATGCCGTCGCGTAAATCTTCACGTGCCATTGGGCCTAAGTCTGTGTCGTCTGCCATTGGGTCGCCCATTTTCATGGCTTCAAACTGCTCTTTTATTTGCGCTTTAAAGTCATCGTAAAGTGACTCAACAACAACATAACGTTTAGCTGAAACACATGTTTCGCCATTGTTGATCATGCGCCCGGTTACACAGGTTTTAACTGCAAGCTCTAAATCGGCGTCATCAAGTACTAAGTAAGCGTCGTTGCTGCCCAGTTCTAACACTGTTTTTTTAGCGTGTTTACCCGCTTCTTCAGCTACTTTTTTACCTGTGGCATCACTACCCGTAAAGGTTACGCCGCTAATTGCCTTGTGAGCAATGAGTGAGCTGGCGGTTTTACCATCGATGAGTAAGTTGTTGAAGCAGTACTCTGGGAAACCGGCTTGCTTAAATAGCGCTTCAATTTTTTCAGCCATGCCAAATACGTTACCAGCATGCTTTAATACGGTTGTGTTACCTGCCATGATGTTAGCGGCGCTGTAACGAATTACCTGATAAAGCGGGAAGTTCCACGGTTGAATACCCAGTAGTACACCCGTTGGTTGGTAGCTAATGATTGCACGGCCGCCATCCATCTCGCGATCTTCATCGGCAAGTACTTGTGGGCCGTTTTCAGCAGTATAACGACAAATGCCTGCGCACAGCTCAACCTCTTGTAGGCCTTGCTTGTACACCTTGCCCATTTCTTCGGTCATAAGTTTTGCAATCGCTTCTTTTTGCTCTTCAAAAAGTGATGCTAAGTTATTTAAATATTTCGCGCGTTCAGCGAATGACGTTAAGCGCCATTTTAAATATGTTTCGTGAGATTTTTCTATTTCCTGCTCCGCTTCTTTTTGAGAAAGCAGTGTATAGGTTTCAATGGTTTGCTCAGTTGCGGGATTAATCGTTTTAACTGTGTTACTCATTTATATCTCCTTACTAATTATGTATAGGTAGTAGTGCAAAACGAACACCAACTATTTAAAGATATAAAATTAAGTGTAACCTATTGTTATTTGTAGTTTTTTGTTTTTATTTGTGAGTGTGCTTATTTTTTATTTAGTTAGTTTTCTGATATGTTCTGTAAATAATGCAAGTTGCAGAAAAAATTACATGGAGAATAAAATGATACGGACACTTTTTGATATTTCAGTTGCGCTAATACAAGCGCCTATGGCAGGTGTGCAAGATGCCAACTTAGCTGCGAGTGTTTGTGAGGCTGGTGGGCTTGGCTCATTACCATGTGCGATGCTTTCTAATCAGCAGCTTATCGAACAGCTAGAGTTGCTTAGCCGCTCAACCAGTAAACCTTATAATCTTAACTTTTTTTGCCATTCAACCTTGCAATATACCAAGCTGCAAAAACAACAATGGCATTCATTATTAGCCCCTTATTTTAATGAATACGCGATTGCTGAAAGTAGTTTAACGGACGAAGCTTCTCGACAGCCAATAAATCAAAGTGTTATCGATATTATTGCGCCTTATAAACCTGCCGTGGTGAGTTTTCATTTTGGTTTACCTGCGCCTTCTTTGCTTGAACAAATTAAAAGTTGGGGAACAAAAGTCATTTCTACCGCAACAACTGTTGAGGAGGCTAAATGGCTTGCTGATAATGGTGCAGATGCTGTTATTGCCCAGGGCTTAGAAGCGGGCGGACACCGTGGTCATTTTTTATCTATGGATTTAAGTTTGCATAAAAGTACGGCTGAACTAGTGCAAGAATGCGTTGCGCACGTATCAGTTCCTATAATTGCTGCTGGTGGAATTGCAACTGAGGATGATGTAGCACATATGCAAACATTAGGCGCATCAGGGGTACAAGTTGGCAGTGCGTATTTACTCTGTAATGAGGCAACTACGTCAAAGCTTCATCGTGATGCTATTTTAGCTCAACAAAAAGATAGTACCGCGCTTACTACGTTGTTTTCAGGTCGTGCTGCGAGAGGCGTTTGTAATCGCGTTATGCAAGAGCTTGGTGCAATACCTGCACATGTGCCACCATTTCCTTACGCAAGTATTGCAATAACGGCTTTAAGAAGTAGGGCTGAATTGCTAGGTGGTAGTGGCTTTTCACCTTTGTGGTGTGGTCAAAAATACATTCCAAGAGAGAACATTAGCGCAGCTCAGATTACACAAATATTAATGCAAAAATGGTCTGTATAAATGCGTAGCTGTAAATAGTTGAACGCATGTTAGCTACGCAGGTAAAAGGGCGTATAAGTAATTAAGCGTGAGTCGTAATTAAAAAAGTTGTTTAGCAATCTTTTTGAGTAAATAGGTTTCACGAAGGATCGATAACCCTTGCTTTTCACTATTTGCTAACGTGCGTTCGTTGTGTGCGATTGCATCGCTAATATTAACCCATTTAGCGGTCATTCCATTTTGCTGTTCGTAATGCTCTAGTTGTGTTTTACCCAGCTCGTCGGCAATATTACAGACGTAGCAATACGATTTGATATGGATAATATCAAAGTCCTCTTTATACCAAGGGCGATACTCTTCATAGAGTCCAAAAGCTTTAACTACACTTATTTGTTGTGCACCGGTTTCCTCGCTTAGCTCACGTATTAAGCCTTGTTCAATACTTTCGCCGTCATCTACTCCACCGCCTGGCAGGCTGTAGTCTTCATAACGATTTGTATACATTAAAAGTATTTTATTATTTTTAGTAACAATGGCACGGGCTGTTAAGCGGGTAAAAATAGTGCCTTCATTAATATTAATACCAGAGTGAATCAAGGTTTTTAATTGCTGCATTTCGTCTCCTTTTTAAGTTTGTAATGATAACAGTTGCTACCATTGTATAAATAGAAACGATTTTAATTATTTTTTAGGGTGTGTTCCTTTTTCGAGATTAAAAAAATTCAATCTTGAAATATTACCACGCCTAGTGATCGATTTTTTTAAGCATACGTAAATATTAAGTTGGTAATATAAACGCAGTGAATCACTTAAGTTAATTCAGGTTATTAGATTCTAGGCGTGACTTTAAATTTGTATTTAAGGTGCGTAGAATAATAAAAAAGCATAGGGATTTATCATGTTAAACATACTTTTAGTTGATGATGACGTTGAGTTTAGTGACGTTGTTTGCCACATAGTCGAATTCCTCGGCCATAATATAAACACCGCAACCAGTTTAAAAGAAGCACACCAATGGTTTGAAAATAATACTTTCGACCATGTGCTGCTTGATTTTATGTTACCTGACGGCAGCGGTTTACACCTACTTGATCATTTGAAAATGATTGGTCAATCTCCAAAAATTACACTTATATCGGGCCATCCTTCAGTTAAGGGGATTTTAGCTGAAATGTGTGAGCCTAATGTTGGGCATTTATTAAAACCATTACAGCGAGAAGACTTAGAGCTGGTTTTAAATGGGCCTAAAAAAACAGCTAAAAAAGTAAAACCCAGTGGTATTACGCGCCACTTTGGTAGCTTAATCGGTGAATCAGAGCCAATGCAAAAACTCTACACCATGATTGAACGTGTTGCTAAAACAAATGCTAACGTGATGCTAATGGGAGAAAGTGGCGCAGGTAAAGAAGTGGTTGCTCAGGCTATCCATAACGCTAGCCAGTGCGAAGGTCCATTAGTTGCAAGTAACTGTGGTGCGCTTTCAAAAGAGTTAATTGGTAGTGAATTATTTGGCCATGAAAAAGGCGCATTTACCGGTGCTATAGCGCGCAAGGAAGGTGTGTTTGAACAATCTAACGACGGTACTTTATTTTTAGATGAAGTAACTGAAATGCCGATTGATATGCAGCCAAATTTATTGCGTGTACTTGAAACTAAAAAAGTAACGCGTGTTGGTGGAAATAAAGAGATACCCACCAATTGCCGAGTTATTTCGGCGACGAATCGCTCGCTTATAGATTTAGCGCAAAATAATGTAATTCGTGAAGATATTTATTTTAGGCTGGCTGTTTTTCCTATCGATATACCGCCACTTCGCGATCGTAAAGAAGATATTCCACTTTTAGCTAAAGCTTTTTTAGAGCAACTAAATGATGAAAATGGCACTTCATTTAGTTGGAAGAGTGAACAGTTAAAAGAGCTGCAAAATTATGAATGGCCGGGTAACGTTCGTGAAATTCGCCATGCGATACATCGTGCATTTATTATGAGCGATCCGCAATCAAGTGAAATTACACTGCCTGATAATTTAGAGTCACCTTTTTCTCGGGTTAATAATAAAACCGCTGAAAAGCAGGTATCGGCAGGGCAAACAATCGAAGAAGTCGAAAAAGAACTTATTCATGCCACGCTTGATAAAGTACAAGGTAATAAAACGCTTGCAGCCCAAATGCTGGGTATTAGTACAAAAACACTTTATAACCGCCTTAATGCGTACGGTGGGATTGGTGAATACAAGTAATTTAAGTTCAGGTTAAATAAAAGGAAATAGAGTGTCTGAAGAAAATAACGAAGCCATAATGCTTAATAAATTAGTTCATGATGCAAGAGCCCCGTTAAATAGAATCTCAATGAATGCGGAGCTAATTAAATTAGTGTTGGAAAACGATATGCCCAAACAAAAGGCACTCGAGGCCCTAGATAAAATAATTTTAAACTGTCAGCAGTGCAGTGAGAGTTTACAAAATATTACAGAGCATAATAACGGTTAGTAAATTCAACTAAGGCATTTATACATCTATGAGCAAGCAAAAACAGCAAGGTAAAGCGAATGTTACATGGGCCGCTTTTATAGTCGTAGTACTAAGTATTATTGTGGGTAATGCTTTTTTGGCGTTAAATACTATTCAGGGGTTAACGCAAACCCAAAAGAGTTTAGACAACACCAGCATGCTAACCACTGCAATTGAGCAACTGCATTTGTCCATAGTGCAAGCTGAGTCAGGACAGCGTGGCTATTTATTAACAGAAGAAGATGATTATTTAACACCGTATTATGATGCTATTGGGCAGTTAGAAGCACAAACTAATCATGTAAAGTCACTTCGTTCTGAAATTGATGGTCAAGCTGAGCGAATTGCTGAGTTGTTACTGCTTGTTGAGCGTAAAATACGTGAATTAAAGAAAACAGTTAATCTTGCATTAGATGATAAAGAACGACGTGCGTTAAATATAGTTAACACACATAGCGGTAGAGACCTATATAAGCAAATTCGTGAACATATTAATGAAATTCAAGACCGTGAATTACTCTTTAAGGTGAGTCACTTTTCGAAATTAGCAAAAATAAAAAATGAGGCAAAAATTACCTTTGCCATTACAGCCATAACAAGTGCTTTGCTTATTATTGGTATGTTTATTATGACCAGACTTAATTTAAGAAACGCGGCGCAATATAGGCTAGAACTTGAAAATCAAAATGAAACATTAGCAGGTAAAGTGTCTGAGCGTACGCAAGAGTTAACCCTGTATTCTGATGAGCTAAGCCGAAGTAACCGAGAACTTGAAGAGTTTGCTTTTGTGGCAAGTCATGATTTACAAGAGCCGCTTCGAAAAATTCAAGCCTTTAGCGACCGCCTCGAAACCATGTTTAAAGATGAACTGGGTGAAAAAGGGATGGATTATATTGGCCGTATGAAAAATGCGGCGCAACGCATGTCTAACTTAATTAACGATCTATTAGAGTTTTCACGCATTACAACGCGCGGTAAAGACTTCGCTGATACAAATTTAAACGAAGTGGTAAGCGATATATTAAGTGATTTAGAAATTGCGATAAAAGAGTCTAATGCACGAGTAGATGTAGAAGACTTGCCGGTTATTCAGGCTGATAAAAGCCAAATGCAGCAACTATTTTTAAATCTATTGTCGAATGCGGTTAAATTTAGGCATCCGGATGTAAGCCCACACATAAAGATTAGTTATGTGCATGAGGATATTTTTAGTGCTGATCATAATACGCATTTAAGTTTCCAAGTTATTACTATAAAAGATAATGGCATTGGTTTTTCACAAGACTATGCCGACAAGATATTTGTTCCATTTCAGCGTTTACATGGTCGTTCACAATACAAAGGGACTGGTATTGGTCTTTCTGTATGTCGGCGTATTGTAGAGCGTCACGGTGGAACAATTACAGCCCAAAGTAAAGACGGTGAAGGTGCTACCTTCGTTATAAAACTACCTGTGGAAGCTGCGCTTTTCACATTGCAAGGAGAGGCTTAAATGCCCTATTCAAAAGTAAAACCGATTACTATTTTAATGGCTGATGATGATGAAGATGATCGTTTGCTAACACAAGATGCCCTTGCTGAAAGCCGTGTACTTAACGAGCTTCACTTTGTTGAAGATGGTGTTGAGTTACTTGAATATTTAGAGCGCAGAGGTAAATTTGAAGATAAAGCTGTGTCGCCACGACCAGGACTTATATTGCTTGATTTAAATATGCCAAGAATGGATGGCCGTGAGGCACTTGAGGCCATTAAATCAAATCCCAACTTGAAAGGTATTCCGGTTGTTATTTTAACTACGTCTAAACAAGAAGAGGACATGGTTAAAGGTTACAACTTAGGCGCTGCATCGTATATAACCAAACCCGTGACGTTTGATGGCTTGGTTGAGCTAATGAAAACGCTAGGAAAGTATTGGGTAGAGTTTGTAGAGCTGCCGACAACTTTTAACGATTAAAGGAGATTTTATGTTAGATAAAGTGACTCAGTTGCTGCTTGTAGAAGATGATGAAGATGATTACATACTCACCTGCGACTATTTAGACCAATTGGATTCACACACGTTTAACATTCAATGGATTAGCTCCCCAGAGCAGGCAATTGAAACGCTTAGTAAAAATGAGCATGACATTTGCCTGCTTGATTACCGCCTAGGTGCATCTAATGGATTAGATGTATTAAAAGAAGCCATTGCGAATGGCTTTAGCGGCCCAATTATTATGCTTACTGGGCAGTCAAACGACGAATTAGATTCAGCGGCGCTTGATGCTGGTGCAGTAGATTACTTAATAAAAACAGAAATGAGCTCGAGCCGTTTTGCACGCGCTATTCGTTATGCACTTGCTCGTAAAGATGTTGAAGGCGAGCGAGTAGAGCGTTTAAAAGCCGAAGCCGAAAATCGCTCAAAAGATCGCTTTTTAGCTCATTTGAGCCACGAATTACGTACCCCTCTATCGTCCATTTTAGGGTACACCGAACTCTTAATGCAGAGCGACTTTAGTCAGCAAGCAGAAAATGAGCTAGGTGTTATTTATCGAAACGGTAAGCACTTATTGAGCTTGTTAAACGATGTACTCGATTTATCTAAAATAGCTGCCGATAAACTAGAGCTGACCCTAAGTGAAGTTAATCTCGATAGCATGCTTGCTGATGTATACACATTAATGCGTGTGTCTGTGCTCGATAAAGGCCTTACGCTTCGCTTTGAATCAAATCAGCCATTACCTTTGGTTGCACAACTAGATGCAACAAGGGTGCGTCAAATTTTAATAAATTTGATAAATAATGCGGTTAAATTTACCGATAAAGGCGAAATAGTTGTTAATGCGTGGACACAGTGGGTTGATGAGCGCGAAATGCTATTTTTTAGCATTAAAGACTCAGGTATGGGCATTGCCCCTGAAAAACAAGAACTGATTTTTAAACCGTTTGAGCAAATTGCCGATGTAGAATCGCGCTCTGTTGGTGGTGCTGGTCTTGGTTTGGCAATATGCGCTGAGTTATTAGCGCGTATGCAAGGAAGCATTAGTTTAGACTCCGAAATTGGCAAAGGCTCTACATTTACTATTTCTGTGTATCCGGGCGATATAAGTGAAGTAGAACGACAGGTACTTAATTTTAGCAGTGCCCCACAATTACAAAGCAAATCAGCACCTTGTAAGGTGCATGGACGTGTATTAGTGGTAGATGATTTACGCGATTTACGCATGTTGGTTGGCCACATGATTAGTACTTGTGGTGCAAGGGTTGATTATGCGGAGCATGGGCAACAAGCGCTGGAAAAAGTGCGTATTGCGGATGCTTACAAAGCTCCATATGATATTATTTTTATTGATATTCATATGCCTGTAATGGGTGGCAAGGAAGCGACTATAGAGCTTAGAAAAATGGGCTATAAAGGCCCAATAATTGCGCTTACAGCGGCAACGATGAAAGGCATTCGAGAGGAATTGGCAGCCCTTGGTTTCAACGATGTAATCCCCAAACCAGTTGACAGTGCAGTTTTGTACCAGTGTTTACAAGATTACTTAGTGGCGCCTGAAAGCGCACCACAACCTAAAAATATAAATAGTAGTAAAAGTTTAACCGAGAAGAAACAGCGTTTTTTACTTGTTGAAGATGACCACGATGCTGCGCAAATTACGCAACTACTTTTAGAAAGTTTAGGTGTAGAGACCGTGATTGCATCGAGTTGCGCGCAATGTTTACAAATACTCAATCACGATCAGCAATTTAATAAAGTATTGTTAGATATGCACTTACCTGATGGGCGTGGCATTGATTTAGGCCAGCAAATTAATGAACGATACCCTGAATTACGTTTAGTGATTGTAAGTGGCGCAGAGCCAGATCCAAGAGAAATAAAAGATTTAAATATTGACCGAGTTTTACTTAAACCTATTAATTTGAGCTTACTCGAAACGCTTATTAGTTAGGGCCTGTTTATCTTTAGAGGTTAAATTTGCAGCAGTATGTTTGGTGTTTAGGCAAGGCAGAGCCTGTGTAGTGTGGTTATTCCCCATAAATAGGCGATAACGTAGCACAAATGCCAAATATGTGCTGCCCGAAGGGTTCTGCCCAGGGGCTATTTACTCTTTGTTGCTCGGTTTTTACTTAGCCCACTAGGTTACAAACCTCGCGCCGCGATTAAATAGCCCCTAGATTGAACAAATTTTAATCCTGAAAGGTCAACAGGCCCAATAACTGAGACATTATTTATATGAATTCAATAAAGCTAGTATCCGAAGAATTAACGCCAACAAAAATAGTGTGTGTTGGCCGTAACTACACCGCACACATTGCAGAGCTAAACAACGAAACGCCAGATCAAATGGTGTTATTTAACAAACCAAATAGCGCGATTACTAATACGCTATTTGCAGCTCATAACGGCGATACGCTGCATTACGAAACCGAGTTATGTTTTGTAATTAAAAATAAAAAATTTGTAGGCGTTGGACTCGGCCTTGATTTAACTAAGCGTACCGTGCAAAGTAAATTAAAAAATAAAGGGCTACCTTGGGAGCGCGCTAAAGCATTTAATGGCTCGGTTATTTTAAGTGATTTTGTAGAGCTAACCGATGCGATGAAGCATTTTACATTTGAACTTAAAATTAATAATGAAGTAATTCAGCAAGGCGATACTCATTTTATGCTGCATAACCCTGACTCAATTTTACACGAAATTAGTGAATTTATGGGTTTAGAAGATGGTGATGTGGTTATGACAGGTACGCCGTCAGGCGTAGGTGAAGTGATTGCCGAAAGTGTGTTCACAGTAAGACTTTACGCTAATGAGCAATGCTTACTTGAGCAGCAATGGAGTGTAAGTTAACTGGACAATTAAACAGGTAATTAAACGTGATTTAGTTACCTGTTTAGGTTTGTATTAATAGGGCATTGGATTGTTTCTAAAAATAACATCGATACTTGTAAGTACGTCGTCACTTAGCGTGATATCAAATGCATCAATATCTTCTTTTAATTGCGCCATATTTGTTGCGCCAATAATTGAAGACGTTACACCGTTTACTTGATTACACCATGCAAGAGCTAGTTGAGCAGGGGAAATATTGTGATCATGCGCAAGTTCAACATACTGTTTGGTTGCTTGCTCTGCGTTTGGTGTATCTCTAAAAATACCGTTACGTTGCATAAAGGTCCAGCGAGAGCCTTCAGGGCGAGCGCCGTTTAAGTATTTACCCGTTAATAAACCGGCAGCCAGAGGCGACCATGGTAAGTAGGCAATATCTTCATGAACACATTGCTCTATTAAATACGGCCAGTCTTTAGCATGCGCTAGGCTAAACTCGTTTTGAATAGATACCATGCGCGGTAAGTTATGCTCTTTTGACAGGTTTAAAAATTGGCTTATTCCCCAAGGTGTGTCGTCAGATAAACCACAATGCTTGATTTTACCTGCTTTAACACAATCGTTTAAACCTTCTAAAATATCCAGCATGCCAGCTTGGTGTTCTTGTGTGTTTACGTCGGTAAATTTAAGCATACCTGGCCACTGCCTACCAAAATGTGGGGTAGAGCGGTTTGGCCAATGTAATTGGTATAAATCTATGTAGTCGGTTTGAAGGCGCTTGAGTGAATCGTCCACTGCTTCTATTACTGTTTGGCGAGTAATATTACCGCCATCGCGAACCCATGCTAAGCCGTTACCAGCAATTTTGGTTGCAAGTACAATTTTATCGCGCTTTTGTTGGTTACGTGATAGCCAGTTGCCAATAATTTGTTCAGTTTTACCATAGGTATCGGGTGATGGAGGAACTGCGTACATTTCGGCTGTATCAATAAAGTTTACGCCTTGAGCAAGTGCGTAGGCTATTTGTTCATCAGCATCATTTTGGGTATTTTGCATTCCCCAAGTCATACTACCTAGACATACTCTTGAAACATTAACACCACTGCTTCCTAGTGGACTGTATTGCATAAAATTTCCTTATTGCTCGTCTTGAGCGTAGCTAATTAAAGCCGATAAAAGAGGCTCTGAAATAGGGGCTTTTTGACCTGTTTCAAAATCAAACATAACCACTTTCGAATTACCGGTTGTGGTTATGGCATTTTGTGCGTGACTAAATACTGTATAATTCATCATAAATCGGTCTGTTTTAATGTCAGAAATAGTGACGCCTACAGTAAGGGTATCTGGAAAAGTAACAGGGCGCTTATAACGAATATTATTTTCGCTTATAACAGGGCCGATGCCGCTTGGGTTAATTGTATCAAATAAGTTTATTTTATTTAAAAAGTCGATTCTGGCTATTTCAAAGTAACGCAGGTAAACCACATTGTTTACGTGTTGAAGGGCATCCATATCGGCCCACGCTACAGTAATGTCAGTATGAATAGGGTGCTGATCTTTAAACGTTTGCATGCACTTTAACTCTTTATTTTAAAGCACTAGATTATCAATATGACGATATGACCTCAAGGTAATTAGTGCGCTGTTTTTATGTATGACGAGTTTACTAAACTTGAACCCACCATAATAAATCGATTAATCAGAGTTTAGGAGCTTGCTTATTAATAATGATTAAACAATAATGGCTGTATAAATAAACAGTGTTGTAATGGTGATGAAAAAGTTTATTCATATAGATATGGACTGCTTTTATGCGGCAGTTGAGATGCGCGATAATCCTAAGCTGGCCAATGTGCCGCTTGCTATTGGTGGCAATAGTCGCAGAGGTGTACTTTCTACAGCCAACTACATTGCCAGAGAGTATGGCGTGCGCTCAGCTATGTCTAATTATCATGCAAAACAATTATGCCCTGATTTAGTTATTGTACCTGGGCGCATGGCTGTTTATAAAGAAGCTTCAAATCAAATACGTGAAGTATTTAATCGTTACACCAACTTAATTGAACCACTCTCTCTTGACGAAGCTTACCTTGATGTAACTGATAGTAGCGTTTGTAAAGGCAGTGCTACGCTTATTGCGCAGCAAATAAGAGCTGATATTTATAATGCTACAGGGCTTACTGCATCCGCTGGTATTGCACCTATTAAATTTATTGCCAAAATAGCGAGTGATGAAAACAAGCCTAACGGTCAGTTTGTTGTATTACCTGATGAGGTGGATGATTTTTTAGCACAGTTACCTCTGGGTAAAATTCCGGGTGTCGGTAAAGTAACGCTCGAAAAACTCAATTTAAAAGGATTATATACAGGTAAAGATGTACGCGAAAAAGGCGTAAATTGGATGCAACAGCATGTAGGTAATTTTGGCGTATCGCTTTACCAAAAATGTGCAGGTGAGTATGTCGGTAAGGTATCTACTAATCGTATTAGAAAGTCGCTAAGTGTTGAGCATACCTATGAGTATAACAAAACCAGCTTACAAGAATGCCTAGAACAGTTGCCTACGTTGTTAGATGAGTTAAAGGTGCGCTTGGAAAAACAACAATTACAAAATCGGATTAATAAACTGAGCGTTAAAGTTAAATTTGCGAATTTTATAGTAACCTCTGCGGATCAGGCTTATCACCAATTAAATACTGAGGTTTTTACACAACTACTTACTAAAGCTTTCCAGCGAGGTGTGCAGCAACCGGTCAGGCTTTTAGGTATTGGGGTGGGCATAAAAAATCAACCAGATCAAAACTTCCAACTTAGTATTCTCGATTAAGCTGTAAAGCCTGTAATTGCAAGTTGCCACTAAAAAGTGGATTAAACTAAACACTTATCGCAGCTTGCTGGTCTTCAATATTCAAATCGACGATAATAGGGGCTTATGTTTTTTAACAGGACCTTTATTTATGGCATATCCAAAAGCCGTGTTGGCTCAGCCAGTAAGTGCTAACCTTGAATTCGCATCACATGATGCATTAATCATTATTAGTGATGACTTTTCTCAATTACCAAATAACTCGCTACGTGATGCTGTTTTAGCACAATCAAAAGTAGATTCTCGCATTGGTAAGCAAGTTATTTTATTAGTGATTGAAAATAAGCGTGTAGTACTTGCGCCAACCGGTCCACTAAACAGAGATTATGACGATGTGCGCCGTTATTTTGATGCAGCTAAACTTGCAATCAACGAAGCGAAAGCATCGGGTAGTATCAACCCTGCATTATTTTTACCAAATTTAAATGGCGATAGCCGTTATCAGCATGCTTTAGAAGTTGCTTATTTAGGTGCTTGCCAAGCATTATGGCAGCCATTAGAAGCGCGTGAGTTTCATGGTGAAGGTATTGAACCGATAACAAGTATTGGTTTAGTTGGTGCTAGCGAGCAAACAATTAAAGCCGTTAATGCAATTGCTGCTGGTCAATATGCTGCGCGTGATTTATGCGGTACTGAACCTGAACGTATGGCTCCACCGCGCTTTGCAGATTACTGTGTTGATTTATTTAAAGGCTCAAACATTGCGGTTGATGTAATCGATGATATTGCAGCTATTGATAAAAATTACCCAATGTTAAGCACTGTTGCTCGCGCATCGTATGCAGTTGAGCGCCACCACCCACGTGTTGTTAAGCTTGAATATGTACCAGAGGATGAAATTACTCGTACCCTAATGTTTGTTGGTAAAGGCCTTGTATACGATACAGGTGGAGCCGATTTAAAAGTAGGCGGATATATGGCTGGCATGAGTCGTGATAAAGGCGGCGCAGCATCTGTTGCTGGCTTTATGAAAGCAGTTGCTGATTATCAACCTAAAGGCGTTAAAGTAGTATCGTACTTAGCCGTTGTTCGCAACTCTATTGGCTCAGATTGTTTTGTACCAGATGAAATAATTACTAGTCGTGAAGGTATCCGTGTACGCATCGGTAACACCGATGCAGAAGGGCGTTTAGCAATGGGCGACCTGCTTAGCGAAATGAAAGATTTAGCTAAAACTGAGGTTAATCCAACGTTATTTACTGTAGCTACATTAACGGGTCATGCAGCTCGCGCAATGGGTCCATACGGTGCGTATGTTGAAAATGGTCCTGCTCGTAGCGCTGGTGTTTCACGTCAAATAGCTGACCTTGGAGATTTGTGGGCCGATGGCGCAGAAGTGTCGCGCTCACGCCGTGAAGATTACGACTTTATTAAACCACGCACGCTGGCTGACGATGTTTTATCTAGCAATAACGCGGCATCTGCAGTTACTGCGCGTGGGCATCAGTTCCCAATGGCATTTATGGCTATCGTAGGTGGGCTAGATAAGCACGGTAACGACTCTACACAGCCTTTACCTTACGTACATATGGATATTGCGGGTAGTGGCGTTGAAGGTGGTGATTGGCAGCACGGTAAGCCAACTGCGGCATCAGTAACTAGCTTGTTTGCTCGTTACTGTTTATAAAATTTAAGGCCTGTTGACCTTTGTGGATTAAAATTTGTTATACCCAATGGCGGTTTGATCACGACTCGAAATTTTTAACCTAGTGGGCTAGGTAGTTGCTCCTGCGTTACTTATATATGTAACGTAGGATGAGGCCAAAGGGTAGAGTATGTTTGTCATTTATGAAGAATAACCAGATACCATAAATAGGCACTGCTTTGCTTAATTACCAAACATACAGCTGAAAATTTAATCTGGAAAGATAAGCAGGCCTCAATATATAAATAAAAGCCCCAAATTATGAACCATAATTTGGGGCTTTTAATTTACACTATTTAAAATGTGATTCGAGGCTGATTTTTATTCTGAGTTCAATATATAAACTATAGCTTAAAGCGGTTAACAACATTGGATAACTCCGAGCTGCTTTGTTTTAGTTTATCACTAGCATCGGTAAGTTGTTTTGTATTGCTTAACGACTGTTCAGTTGAATGTGATAGGTCATTAATACGTAAATTAACTTCATCGGCTGCAGATGTTTGCTGTTCAGTAGCACGCGCTATTTGACTGTTCATTTCAGTTATTACTGATACAAGTCTTTCAATTTCGTTAAGTGACGTGTTGGCAGATGATGCTTGATCAACCGTTGATACGGAAAGTGTTTGGCTCGCTTTTACGGCTTCAACAGCTGCTTTAGTACCTTCTTGCAGCTTGGTGATCATTGATTGAATTTCATCAGTACTTTTCCCCGTACGACTCGCTAGTGTGCGCACTTCGTCGGCAACAACGGCAAAGCCTCGGCCGTGCTCACCTGCTCGAGCTGCCTCAATTGCAGCGTTAAGTGCAAGTAAGTTGGTCTGCTCCGAAATACTTCTAATAACATCGAGTACAGAACCTATATTATGGCTTTCGTTAGCTAGATCTTCCGTTACACGGCTCACTGTTTCTATATTGCTAGAAAGGGTTTCTATGGCAGTGATTGTTTTAGCTACAACATTTTTACCAGTAGATGCATTTTTAGCTGCATCATTAGCAGCCTGTTCTGCGGCTTCCGCATTACGGCTTACATCATGTATTTGGTGAGTCATTTGCTCCATTGCGGCGGCAACTTGAGTAGAGCTGTCGTTTTGTAATTCTATGAACGATTGACTTGTTTTACTTGATTCGTCAACAGTATGAACGTGCTCATTAACGTCTCGTACACTTTGTGAAACATTAGTTAGTGATTCACGCATTTTTGATATAAAGGAATTAAATGATTTAGAAAGCTCAGAAATCTCATCGTTGCCTTCTTCATTTAAAGTGCGCGTTAAATCGCCTTCGCCTTGAGAAATATCTTTCATCATATCGGCTGCAAGACGTGTTGGGATAAGAATACTTTTGCCAATAAAATAGCTAAGTAAAATAATGGCTAATATCATTACAACAGCATTGAGAATAATTAGGTTTCGTTGTTCTGAAAATGCGGTATCAATTGAATCAAGGTAAACACCAGAGCCAACAATCCATTGCCACTGATTAAATCCTTTAACAAATGCAATTTTTTCAACGGGTTTATCTTTACCTGGTTTTGGCCATTTATAAGGTATAAAACCCTCGCCATCTTTTTTCACTATATTTACCATATCAACAAATAATGCTTTCCCGTCGGGATCTTTATTATTGCTTAGGCTTTTACCTTCAAGTGCCGGTTTTATGGGGTGCATTACCATTTCTGGTTGGTAGTTATTAATCCAAAAGTAATTAGTTTCATCGTATCTAAGTGCTCGAATAGTTTGTATCGCTTGGGATTGAGCTTGTGTTTGGGTAAGCGCTTTATTTTGTTCCAGCTCATAAAAGTGATCGATTATGCTATACGCGGTTTCTACTACATTTTGTGTTTTAAGGTATTGTTCGTTCTTAAGGGCATTGTATTGGTGAGTTAAGCTCGAAATACTCAATACAATTAAGCCAAAAATAACAATACCTACTAAAATGGCAAAACGTTGGAAAATACTAAAACGACGAAGATTAAGCATACATTTATCCTTTATGAGTTTGCACTATTAAGTGCATAGAATAAGCGTAGCTAAAAAGTGTATTTAATCTAGGCTTAGCTGCTAATAAAACAAAAAAAGGCTGATTTTTCAATCAGCCTTTAGTCTACCTTTAATATTAACTCATCTATTTAACATCAAAATGACGATTAAAGAAGTTTGTTATGGTTTGATGTAGGTGTGTTTGCACTTGTTTCCCACGTAGGCTGTGTTTAGAGCCTGGGTAGGTCATCATTTCAAACTGTTTTTCGTTATCTTGAAGCTGTTTAAATAATTTAGTGGAATGCGTAAACAATACGTTGTCGTCAGCCATACCATGATAAATCATTAATGGGCCTTTTAAGCCATCTGCATATGGAAATACTGCGCTGTCTTCGTAGCCTTTAGCATTTGTATCGGGGTGACCTAAATAACGCTCTGTGTAATGTGTATCGTATAGAGCCCAATCGGTTACTGGTGCACCTGATACGCCGGCTTGAAAGTAATCGCCCGCTTTAAACATAGTCATAAGTGCCATGTAGCCGCCGTAGCTATGGCCATAAACACCAATGCGTTGTGGGTCTACGTAATCAAGGGTACGTAAAAACTCTACGCCTTTAATTTGATCGGCAACCTCAACCACACCTAATTTTTTATAAATAGCATCTTCAAACTTTTTACCACGGTTGTACGAACCACGGTTATCCAGTTGAAAAATGACATAACCTTGTTGCGCCATGTACTGAAAGTACAAGTTTTTACTGCGCCAGCTATTCGTTACTCGCTGAGCATGCGGGCCGCCGTATACGTTAACAATAACAGGATGCTTTTTGCCATCAGCAATGGTGCTAGGCTTAAATAAACGGTAATGCATAACTTGGCCATCATCGGCTTTAATTGTGCCGTATTCTGGTTTTGTTAAGTCGCTTAAATAAGGAGTAAGGGGGTGGCTACTATCTAGCTTATTTTCTTCAAGCCAGGTAATGAATTCGCCGTTTACTTTACGAAGTGCTGCTGAGTTTGGTTTATTATCAGACGAGCTATTATCGATAAAGGTTTTATTGTCTTTTGCTAGCACAACATTGTGGTACTGACCTTTTTCGGTGATACGTTTGGCATCGCCTTTTTTAAATAAAGGCGCGCTGTATAAATGGCTTTCAAGCGGTGTATCTTTTCGACCGGCAAAGTAAACAATGCCTTTTTTCTCATCAATACCTTTTAAGCTATCAACAGCCCAATCACCAGAGGTGATTTGACGTACAAGTTGACCGTTTGTGCGATACAGATATAAATGTTTAAAGCCGTCTCGCTCAGATGCCCATACAAAATGTTTTTTGTCTTTTAAAAACTCAAGATCAAAATGTAGGTTAATCCACGTTTCGCTATTTTCGGTCAGTGCTACTTTTTGGGCTTTAGTTTCGCTGTTATAAAAACGCAGTTCTAATTTATGTTGCGAGCGATTTTGCCATTGGTACGACAGTGTATTGCCGTCTTTTAGCCATTTAGCGCGCGCAATGTAAATGTCTTCATCTTTACCTAAATCAATCCAATCTACTTTTTGGTCGTTTAGCTTAACCACACCAAGTTGAATTTTAACGTTATCGGTACCTGTAAACGGGTAGCGCTGGTTAAATAATTTAACTTCGTCAGCGTAAATTTCGTTACGGATAGCTTCTTTTACTGGGGTTTCGTCAACGCGGGTATAGGCAATTTTAGTTTCATCACCTGACCACCAGTAACCTGTCATGCGGCTCATTTCTTCTTGAGCTACAAATTCGGCCATGCCGTTTTTAATTACGCCGCCGCCATCTTTACTAAGCTGAATTTCTTTACCAGACTCAAGCTCTAAAGCGAATAGGTTTTGCTCTCGAATAAACGATACGTAGTTACCTTTAGGTGAAAAGCGTGCATCGGTTTCAAATGTTTCAGTGTCGGTTAGTTTTTTACTTTTAGCAGAGGCTAAATCGTAATAATAAAGGTCGCCATTGAGTGGGAATAAAAGTGCTTTGCCATCTTTAGACCATTTGTATTCAAGTATGCCTTTACCAAAGATACGTTGGCGTTCGCGGCGTGCTTTTTCTTCATCTGATAGGTTTTCTGGGCCTGAAAATAACTTTGCTGAATCAACTAGCACACGATTGGTGTTATCTTTTAGGTTGTATTCCCATAAATCGTAGCGATTGTAGTCATCGCTTTTACCTTGCAAATAAGTCACACGGCTGCCGTCAGGCGAAAATTTAAGTTGCACAGGTGATTTACCTGAAAGGCTTGGATCGTCAAAAATACGCTCCAGCGATAAAGGTTTTGCTTGAACAGCAAGGGTGCCAACCATTAATGGCAGGGCCAGTGAAAGATGTTTTATTTTTTTTAGCACAAGGTTGCCTTCGCTTTTATAAATATTGCTTTGAATGGTAAAGCCAAGCGTGTGCAACTGCAACTAAATGCTATAAAGTGGCAATTATTAAAGACAAAGTAGGACATAACAATGACTAACCCTGAATTTAAATTAGCGCCAGAGCTTAAACGCGACTGTATAGAACTTGCCGATTGGCCGTTGTGTAAAGTACTTTTATTGAACGACAGCTTGTATCCGTGGTTTGTATTAGTGCCTAGGCAGGCTAACTTAAAAGAGATAATTGATTTATCTGAGGATGATCAAATTGTTTATTTAAAAGAGTCAGCCAAGCTAAGTAAATTATTAATGGATGTATTTAAACCTGATAAATTAAACATAGCGGCTTTAGGTAATATGGTGCCGCAATTACATATTCATCATATTGCGCGTTTTACGAGTGATGCTGCATGGCCTGCGCCAATTTGGGGTAAGCACCCAGCAGTGCCTTATACAGATCTACAAATCACAGAGCTAAAAAAAGCGCTGCAGTTTTAAGCTGCAACGCTTTTTTAGGGTTTAACTAAGTTTAACTAAACTTATTTAAGCCCTAGTACTTCCCTACCTTGCTTAAATGTTACATCTACAGGGATATTAGCTTTACTTAGTTTTTCTAAGTCTTTAGCAAGTTCTTCTTTAATGTCGCCATGCGTTGCAATTAGTTGATCTACTTTTTCATAATCGCCATCACCTTGTAAGGTTAAAATTAAGCGAGAAAGCTTGGCCATTGCAATGCTCATTTTTTCCATATTAACGCGGTATAAGCCTGCTTCATTTTTAGAAAAAGCACCTTCTTGAGCAAAAAAGTTAAAGCGGATCATATTTGCTTTACCATGCGCGCTTGATGCTCCAAAACGAACTGAGCGGAATATACCTGCCATGAAGGTCGTGTAATAATCTTCAATAGTGCCTTCAGTAATTTCGCCTTTTTTAAGTAACTGTTCAATCATGTATAGACCTAAAATATCGGCTTTACCTTCTTCAAGTGCACTTGCGTGTTCTTGTAGTGATTGACGAACAGTGCCTTTACCTGTGATTGTATTTTTAATACCTAAACCGTGAGCCACTTCATGGAACATCGTATTGGCAAAAAATGCATCAAAAGTAATGTGTTTACGCTGCTCTGGTACAATTAGCTGCTCTGAAATTGGCACTAAAATTTTATCAAATTTAGCACGCATCGCATTTTTAAGTTGTAGACGACGAGTTCCTTTTTCTAGCTGTACTTGCTCATCGTTTGGTAAGTTAATTGCGATTGTTTTACTACCCGCGTTTGAATGCCCAGCGTAGTAAACAACATCATATGCATTTAGGTCGGCGTCAGAGCCTGGTACTTCTTGTTTGTACTTAGCATCAACGGGTAAGTCTTTTTGAAGCTCAGGTAAAAATGCTGCAAATTTAGCTAGGCGTTCACTCCATTTTAAATCTTTAATTAATACATAAGATTCATAAGCAGCGCGGTAACCAAATAACTGATCTTCATAAGTTTCTATAGGACCAATAACCACATCAATAGGGTTATTTTTCATGTCCATCCATGCAAAGTCAGAGACTTGGAAGTCATCTTTTTGCAGAGCATCAGCTCGAAGATTTAAATAACTAGCAAATTCTTTGTCATCGGCGAGCTTACTGGCTTCGCGCAAAAGATCAGCTGCTTTTGCAAGTTCTGCAGCGTATTCTTTTGAGTAGGGTACGCTATAAAGCTTACCTTGCTCGTCACGCTTAATTACAGAATAAAGCCCTGTTTTGTCTTTTACGTCTGCATTATTTAATTCTTCTTTGGTTATGTCAGCAGGGTAAAACTGTGCACCAAGTGGCTTTTCTTTATAGCTGGATAAAAATGCTTTATCGCCATTTAAACGATCCCATGGGCCATAGTTTATATCGGCAAATTGACGTACTTTTTCGTCACTTAGCTTTGCTAAAAAAGCATCTTTATTATCACCAAATGCTTGTTTCCAAAATAACTCATCCATTACTTTTGAAGCGTCAATAAGCTTTGCAACCATCGCTCGTTGGTTGTCGCTCAGGTGTGATAAATCACTTTGCAGACTAAAGTCGGTGTAAATATCTAAACGTTGTTTATCTGCATTAATAAGCTTAGGGCCTGATTGTGCACTGCTTTTTTGAGCAAGCTCTACGGCTGTGTTGTCGGTAGAAGACGGCGCTTGTTCAGAACATGCACTAAGAAAAACGACACCAGAGAGCATAATTGCTTGGCTAATTTTATTTAAGATCATTATGTTGCCTGTTTGAAAAGTAAGTTTAATAATTTTTATGCACCAGCTAAGTAGCTAAATACATATAAACGTTTGCTTATAGTGACTGCATTAAAGCAAAACTAAATGGTAAATAGCAAGTGTTAGGCGTTGTAAGACAAGCCCTTGCGATAAAAGACATAGAATAAGGAATAAACTTCTATAATTTTCTTAACTTTAACGGTAAGTTAGACAATACTAATTGTACTATGAAAATTACAAAAATTAATTGTCGAAGTTTGCAGTTGCATTGCAATCGAAGAACAAAAGGATGACAGATCTATGTCTACAGAAAATGCATTATTAACAATTTTAGTCGATAGAATAAATAACGATACACTCGTTTTACCTACATTACCTGAAGTTGCTGTAAAGGTTCGCCAAGCTGCTGATAACTCTGATGTCAATTTGATGCAAATGGCAGATGTGATATCACAAGATCCCGCGCTTTCCGCTCGTATGATAAAAGTAGCTAATAGTGCGATTATGGGGCGCTCTGTAAAAGTATCCAATTTACAACAAGCAGTGACACGTATTGGACTTCGTCAAATTAAAAATATTGCAACAGCAATGGCTATGGAGCAATTATTTGTATCTAATAACGAGATAATTAAAGGCTACATGGGCAAAGCTTGGCAAAAAACATTAACGGTTGCGAGTCATTCAATAACACTTATGGAGTTTTACTTAAAAAATAATAAACATACTTCATTAAATCGCGATTCAATCACTCTAGCTGCATTGGTTTATAACATTGGCGTGTTACCTATTTTAACTGAAGCTGAGCGTCATCCTGAAGTATTTGCTAACCCGAGCTTTTTAGCTCATGCAATTCAAAAGCTTAGTGGGAAAATTGGTTCTTCTATCATGCGTGCTTGGGAGTTTCCTGAAGAATTTTCTAATGTCGCTTTAAGTTGGGCTGATCCGAGTTATAAGTTAGAACAAATAAGTTATGTCGATTTCATTCGTATTGGCGCTATTTTAGAGGGAACACTCCAGGTTTCTGATAAGTCAGCTGCTTTACAAGTGTATATAGAAAAAGGGGTTATCCCTTCCATGGATCTGTTCTCGAGTGATGAATACAACGATATGCTTGACGATGTGAAAGACATGTTTAGCTAAAGTAAGTAATACCAGTCCGTTTAGATTATTTAAAGGTTTATACGGATTGGTATTAATGTTGACTATTAAAACACGATTTAATTGCAATGCTGTTTAAGGTATACATTGGAGCAATTTTTTGAAATATTTAAATAACCTGAACTCTGGATAATAAATCCATCCCGAGCAGCAATTTTTAGCGCTAACTGCGTTGAATTTACTTGCAATAGGCCAGTTATCGACAGTATTTTCTTATCTCAAAATAGGTCTCTTAATTAAGCGAATTGGGGATTATTTGCTGTACAAGCACGCACATTCTAACATTGTCATATTAAAAATCTGATAATCGCAACTCATATCAAATTTTTAACTGAATGTTGTAAGGCCTTAAATAACCTTTTTATGGATAACGTTTTACTAATTATTTAACTAGCCAAGCCAATTAATCAAAAACCTTAAAGCTGAGCAAAGCTGTCTACGTATTCACTTAGTTTGGGTATATCAACCGCTTGCAAACCATCGTTACTTCTAAGCACTAAGCCTTTTTCTACAAGTTCTGTAACAACCCGCCTGTAAGCTCTCTCAGTTGTTGCAAAACGTTCGGCTTCTGCATTTACCGTAGGGTAAGCTCTAAGCAGTGTAGGGTTGTTGTTTTCGGCTCTTAGTAAACAATCTTTAGCTATGTTGTAGCTTAGCGGTAGTAATAGCTTATCTAGATTGATTTTTTGATTTTCTTGAAATTTAGCCGCTATAGTCTGCGCTGTGTATAAACTCAGTTCTGGTTTTTCAAGCAGCAGCGCGCGCCAATGCCTTAATTCAATAAGGTTATAGGTTACATCACTAAAACACGTGACCGTATAAATACACGGATTATTATTTAGCGCTTCTATTTCACCAATAAGGGTGTTGTTACAATCCAATTGTCCTAACAGCAGGCGTCGTCCATTTCCTACATCGTAACTAAACGACACAGTGCCACTGCGTACAAGCACAAGCTTGCTTAAAGGCTGATCTTGATGGATCAGAACTTCTTTTTTTGATTGTTGATAGCTACTACCGGCAAAGGTTAAAAGCTGATCAACAAGGTAACTAGAAAAATGGTATTGAAACATCAATGTGCTCTTCGGACATTTGTCCTATTTATTACATCTTAATGACGATAGCATTAAGACACTAAGAATTTACGCTAACTTGCTACTAATACTATTAGCTTTGCTAAGAGTATTATTTTACCTTCATTTCCCGTGTAATGATTTAAGAAGTTGCTGGTATTTTCCGGCAAACTTTTTCAGGTTTTTTAAGCAAGTTAGCTTTTTTATTTTGTTGTTACTTTGCAATACTTATAAATGTCATAAGCTAGCAGTAGTGTAATGCTAACCTAAAGGCTGGGAGAGAACAATTGAGTTGGGAATATTTAGGTTATATTGCGTCAGCTTTATTGGTTGCATCGTTAACAATGACTGATGTAGTAAAACTACGCTGGTACAACATGTTTGGTTGTATTGTATTTACTGCATATGGTGTTGCCATTGGTGCAGTACCTGTGATTTTTACCAACGGCTTATTGTCGCTCGTAAATTTATATCACATTATAAAAATATATCGTCAGCCAAAAGTTGAAGCGCCTAAAAGCTAAAATACTACGCTGTAACTATAAAGGGTTAACTTGCGTTAACCCTTTATAGGTTTTATTTATCGATAATATTTTTTTCTTTTTCGTACCGTTTTATTCCTGCTATCCATGTTTGCAACACATTCGTTTCATAAATCTCATCAACAGGTATTTTAAAGTAATCTTTGTCTATTAAAATAAAGTCAGCCCATTTACCTTGTTCTAAGCTACCAATTTTAAACTCTTGATGTGCGGCATACGCACCGCCTAAAGTAAATGCACGTAATGCATCTTCTCTACTTAATACTTCACTTGCACGCCAACCATTTTTAGGTAATTGATTGTGGTCCATGCGTGTAATGGCTGAATATAACCCATAGAATGGATTAGCGAGTTCTACAGGGTAGTCTGACCCAGCCGCAATAATAGAGCCTTGCTGTAAAAAAGATTGCCAAGCGTAGGCACCGCTTAGTTGTTTTTCAGTTAAGCGTTGCTCTGCCATATGCATATCTGATGTAGCATGCACTGGTTGCATTGATGGGATTATCTTTAACTTTTTAAAGCGAGGAATGTCTTCAAGCGTTACAATTTGCGCATGTTCTATACGGTTACGAAGTAATATCCCTCCCGTTTTTTTAAACACCTTCTCATAAGCATCAAGTACCACTTTATTTGCTTTATCGCCAATAGCATGGGTGTGAGCGCTAAAACCGCGCTTAAAGCTTTGCGTAAAGAGTGCTTCGAGTTTTTCTTGTGTCTCTAGCATTAATCCATGATGGCCTGTACGGTCTGCATAATCTTCAATAAGAGCTGCGCCACGAGATCCAAGTGCACCATCGGCGTATACTTTAACACTGCGGATTGACATGAAACTGTTTGCGTCTTGGTATCGCCCTGCTTTAAGCATTGTGTTTAAGTCGGGGCTAGCGCCACTTAACATGGCCACAATACGCACAGGTAAATTTCCTAGTTCACTGCGTTCTTTGTAAACTTCCCACGTTGCTTTATCAATGCCAGCATCATGGGTAGAGGTAATACCTAAACTTAATAAATGCTTTCCTGCTGCATCAAGCGAATCGCTTATATCTTGCTTGGAAGCTTCTGGCATATGCTGGGTAATTAGCGATTCTGCTTTATCTACAAATATGCCGGTAGGGTTGCCAAATTCGTCTTTAATTATTTCACCGCCTTCAGGTGCTTTTGTTTGGGCGGTAATACCTGCAAGTTCGAGCGCTTTTGAATTTGCCCAAATAGCGTGGCTATCTACACGTGAAAGCACAACTGGACGATCATTAACTACTTTGTCTAAATCTTTAGCTGTTGGGAAGCGGGTATCAGCCCAAAGCTCTTGGTTCCAACCTCGCCCTATAATCCAACCTTGTTTGTTATTGGCAAATATTTTTAGTTTATTTGTGACTTCATCAACTGATTTTGCACCACGTACATCAAGCTGCGATAAGTTATCTCCCAGGCCAATAACATGGCCATGAGCATCAATTAAGCCTGGTAATAAGGTGCTACCTTTTACATCAATGAGCTTGGCGTCTGGGTAGCTATTTTTTAGTGTATCGCCACCTACTTTTACTACTTTTCCATCTTTAATGACAAGGGTAGAAAACTGCTGTACTTCGCCTTTGTATAAAGGGGTGTAACCATTGGCGTTATAAATTACTTTTGTTTGTGCAAAAGTGTAGCTAGAACTTGCGCAAAGGCTGGCTAGTATGAGTGGTTTGATTAGTTTTTTGAGTAGCATAAGGCATTATTTTTTATTGTTAGTGAATCAACACTAACAAAATCATTTTTATAATACCAATATGATGAGATGGTTGGGGGACGAAGTAAACTAAAGCTAGTTAGTGATACCTACCTAGCTTAAGAGTTAACAATTATTTACTCGCGTATAAACCGTATTCATTTAATGTTAGCTTACCATCTTTATCTTGATCATAGCTTGAAAATCGAGACCAAAGAGCAGGGTCTATTGATGCTTCGCCACGTGTTAAAAAGCCATCTTGGTTTCTATCAAATTTATTAAATTGTTCAACAATATTATTGCTTGCGGCAAAACTTAGAGTGCAAAAAGTGCTGAATGCAAAAAGTGCCATATAGCGTATTTTTTTCATAGGAAATACTCAGTAGAGGTTATTGGTTAGATAATTTTTAAATTCGATTAATGAAATTTGGTTATCTTGATCTTTATCCCATATCAAAAATGTGCTCAATAATTGTGGTTGAGGTTCAAGTTCATCATGGGTTAAATAACCATTTTTGTTAGTATCGAGATGGGAAAAGCGTTGCTTAACATCAAGTGCTAGGGCGTCAAAACTTGATAGTATTAAGATGCTTGTAACAAAGGAAAGTATCCTCATGGTATTTCTTCCAAGAGATTATTTAACCTGTAATCTGGTTGAGAGGTTAATTAACACATCAGGCCTATTACAAGTAAATTCAACGCAGTCAGCGCTGGGAATAGCTGCTTGAGATAGATTTATTAACCAGAGTTCAGGTTATTTAGGTTATAAACAATTTAGTAGAAGCGGGGAAAGCACTTGCCATAATTTAAATCCCAACATTAAATCCTTTTACACACTCCCTCAGGGATTATGGCAAATGCTTTAGTTCACTCTACTAGATAAAAGCTTAAGCAAAACTTAACTTGTTAAGGCTTAAAGCTTTTAAACTCTGTCTTAGAAATTACTTCATCATCGTTTTCGTCTAAATCGGTAAATTGCTTCATTACTTCTTTGTCTTGCTTGGCTTCGATAATTGATATTTGTCCATCCATATCTTTATCTAAGTGGGCAAAACGCACATTTGTTGGCGATGCAATTACGGTGGCACTAATTGCTAAAAACATTAATGAAAAAGCGGCTATAAGTTGTTTCATAATCACGTTCCTTATTAAATGAGTTTATTGAATAAATTTTTTGAATTCATCTGGCGACAATTGCCCATCTTGATTAGTATCAATTTGAGAAAAATTCTCGTGTAACACAGCATCTTCACCTGCTTCGGCTTCACTTAATGTGCCGTTACTGTCTTTATCAAGTTCGTTAAAAGTCGCGTGAACGTCCATTGCGTGTGCATTAGCGCCTAAAAAGCCTAAAGCCAGTAATGATGAAATTACTAAAGTGCGTTTGTTCATAATTATTTCCTTATTGATTAAAGTTATTCCTCCTATTACAAAAATGGTGCCAATAATAATTATTGTTATTTTTCAATTGGTTATTATTTTTGCTTTAAGCCAGTGAGAAGTTTTTACTGGGTTTATTGTAATTTTTGTGCGCCTTTTGCAACATTATTTGGTGGGGGTGAAAGGGAGTTTATTAAAATCAACGAGTTACGTTGTCTCTATTTGGCGACACATTGTTTTTGTAGCGCTGGCTGTTAATCGTATTAAATATAATTGCTGGTTCAGCTAGTGTATAAGGTAAGCACCTAATAATAGAGCGCTTAACTTAAAAGGACTAAACGAAATGCCAGCAACCATAGCTAAAAAATACCAAGCAATGCTTAACTGGCGGCCTAATTTAATTGGGCAATTTGCAATGAGTATGCTGCTTTCGTTACTCCCGCTTTCTATAGTGGTGATTGTATTTTTAAATGCGCTTAACAAGCAATTAGCAGTTACTCAAAGTATCGTGAGTAACAACTATCAAGTTACCAAATCGTTTAATACTCTAAAACAAGAGCTCAACAGCCTTGAGCGCGCCACTAGGCAAAACTGGGTATTAAAAAGTGAATCGCTTGATAAGCTCATTGTCGATAAATGGCAATCATCCCTACAAAGCATTGATGAACTCAAATTTGTAAACACGAATAAAGAGTATATTCACCAATGGCAACGCTTATATACCACCTTACAAACCGCGCATGTAAAACTCGTTGAGCAAAAACAACAACAAGCTGAGCTATTTGTGCCAGTGAGCGATTTAGTTGCTGAGCTTACTGTATGGTTACGTGATAAAAACGAAGCACAAATTACCAATAACCAAAATGAGCTTACAAGCTTACAAACTTCATTTATAAACTGGCTGGTGGCACTTATTCCGCTTACTTTAATTGTTGGTGGTGGTTTTTTATGGCGTATAAGTGGGCGACTAAAAGGGTTAACTACGGTTATTGATAAGCTAGGGCAGGGGCATTGGCAGCAAAAAATATCTGTGAAAGGTTCAGCTGAGCTTGTTGAGCTAGGAGAAAAGCTCCAATGGGTGCAAGAGCAACTTCATATGCTTGAGCAGCAAAAAGATACTTTTTTACGCCATGTTACCCATGAGCTAAAAACACCGCTTGCTTCAATGGTTGAAGGCACTGACTTATTAACTGATGAAATAGTAGGCCCAATTACCGCTGAGCAAAAAGCAGTGCTTGAGCTTATTAGCCAATCTATGGTGCGCCTTCGCACAATGATTGACAGCCTGCTGAGTTATAATGCGATTCGCACCAGTAAAGACAGCTTAAGCGAAGTTGAATTTAGTCTTCTTATTAATAAAATTAATAGCCATTTTGAGCATCGCTTAAGTGCGCGTGAGCAAGCTCTGCAGTGGCAAAACACTTTACCTAACAAACCGCTTGCTTTACCTAGTGAGCTTATTGAGATGATTTTAATTCAGCTTATTTCAAATGGCTTAAAATTTTCAGATAATAAGCAAAGCGTTACTATTAATTTAGCGCTTGAGCAAAACCAGCTTTGTATCGTTGTACTTGATAAAGGGTGCGGTATTAAAGAGCAAGAAAAAACTCAAATTTTCAGCGCATTTTATCAAGGTAAACACAGTAAAAATGTTACGCTGCAAGGCAGTGGGCTGGGCTTAACTATTGTAAAAGAGTCTGTTGAACAGCTAAGAGGTACACTTACTGTTGAGCATAACGAGCCACATGGTTGCCGGTTTTCAATTAAAATTCCCATAACAAAAAGTCTAGGAGTTAATTAACATGCGCTTGCGTTTAATCGCTATTTTATGTGTGCTTAGTAGCATGGTTATATCAGGTTGTGAAATTAATAATGGGCAAAAAGAGCGTGTGTCAATTACACCTGCACCTGTGGTCGATACAAAAAAAACGAACGACAAAAACAGTAACCCTAGTCCAAAACCTAGACCAAAAATTGAACCAAGCTATCCTCCTGCAGAGCAAGTTATTGCATGGCACGCTAATCAGTGTGGCGGATTTAAATTGGTACCTAACAAAGATGTTTTTACAGGTGAAAACGAGCTTAAACGCTTTTTTAAATTTATGTGCTTAAACATAAATGATGATCCAAATACGGTAATGACTAAGTTGCTAAAACTCGATCTTGCTTACTTTTGGCCTGATGACATAAAGCAATATTTATGGCTTCAAAAGCAGCAAGTAACTATGCAAATAAATGCTAAAAAAGAGCAGCAAGCACTTAATAATAAAATGCAAGAAACCCTCTCATCGTTAGCTACGATTGAGCAGCAACTTTTACTACGAGAAGAAACGAAGGAGCAGTAACGATGGCAGCAACTAAAGTGCAAAGTGCAAAAGTATTACTCGTTGACGACGACGCTAGCTTATTAAAACTGCTCTCTATTCGTATTGAATCAAAAGGATACGAAGTGACAACCTGTGAAAGCGGCTTAACCGCACTACAAATACTTAAAAGCCAAGTGTTTGATGCCGTAATAACCGACTTACGCATGGATGAAATGGATGGTATGGCACTGCATCGTCAGCTGCAAAGCCGCTACCCAGCATTACCTGTCATTATGATGACAGCGCACGGCTCAATTCCTGATGCAGTAGAGGCAACTAAGCAGGGCATTTTTGCATTCATAACTAAACCCGTGGATAAAGACGAGCTATTTGACAGCCTTGCTAAAGCGATAGAAATTCATGGTGTTAACGCCGATGAAGCTGCACCTAAAAGTAATATAGTTACGCGCAGTGGTGCAATGCTGCACTTGTTAGAGCAAGTAAAACTACTTGGGCCAACGCAAGTTAATGTACTTATTTCGGGGGCTAGTGGTACTGGTAAAGAATTACTCGCACAGGCGATTCACCAGCATAGTCATGTAAGCGGTGGCCCTTTTGTTGCAATTAACTGCGGCGCTGTACCAGGGGAGCTTTTAGAGTCTGAATTATTTGGTCATAAAAAAGGCTCGTTTACGGGTGCAATTAAAGATCACCAAGGTTTGTTTCAACAAGCACAGGGTGGCACGTTATTTTTAGACGAAATTGGCGATATGCCGCTTAACTTACAGGTTAAGTTACTGCGCGTATTACAAGAAAAAACAATTCGCCCAGTAGGTTTTCAAGAAGAGATAGCAATTGATGTACGCATAGTGTCGGCAACACATAAAAATCTTCCTGAAGCTATTTTAAACCAGCAATTTAGAGAAGATTTATACTATCGCTTAAACGTAGTTAATTTAAAATTACCGCCGCTGTGTGAGCGCCGCGAAGATATAAGCTTATTAGCACAGCACTTTAGTGCAAGCATTGCTAAGCGCATGAACCAAACTGAAAAACACTTTGCAAGCGATGCTATGCATGCGCTTGTACGTTACGACTGGCCAGGTAATATCCGCCAATTACAAAACGTAGTAGAGCAGGTTGTAGCATTAACGCCAAGCGATGTTATTTCAGAGCACTTAGTGTTAGCTGCGCTAAATAGTAATGAAAAAAACGTAGAACCATTATCACTAAACGACGCTAAAAAAGAGTTTGAGCGCGACTATGTAATTAACACTTTAAAAATGGCTGGTGGTAACGTAGCTGAAGGCGCTAAGCTTGCCAAACGTAACCGTTCAGACTTTTATAAGTTGATTAAAAAACATAATATTGATGTAGATAATTTATAAAGAGAAGCAAATGCAGTTATTTATGGTGTATTTAGGTGGTCGAATTCAGGGTTGCCATATTGAAATGCACGATATTCGCTTTGTAGTAGGGGAGAATATAGAGCAAACCTACTCAAAGTTAAAAAGCCAGTGGGTAGGCGACAGAAGTAGTGTACACATGGATAGCTACATGGCAATTAATCATATTGATGGCTTTAAAGTAGAAGTTGTTGATAGCTATGTGGAGCAAAATAAACAACTTTATTTTGTAAATTTAGGCGCTTACAGAAGTGATTCTATGGCTGAGCAACACGACTTTGCACTGTATGTTGCAAGCAGTAGCCATGAAGCTAAAGAGCGTGCTAAAAACGATTTACTTGCAGGGCTTAGCCATATTCATAAAGATGATTTACATGATGTAGACGATTGCTTTGCCATTGATTTACTCGACAGCCAATTGAATATAAAGTTAACCCCCAGCGGTGAAGCACAAACCATAAAGCCAGATTGGTTTGGCTACCATATATTGTAATGACTTATGAGTATCGGAGCAGCTTGTTATTAACGCTGCTTTTTTTGTGAGATTAAAGCGACATAAAGACATGTTTTGCTAAAAGCAAAGCAATGAAACTAACTTTAATGACACCTATATTGCAACATTTCTCCTTCCGCACGATATTTATATCTTTCAAAAGCTAATAATTAATTGTATCTGCCTGATGTGGGTACTCTTTTATCTTTGCATGATCCAAGTTGTAAAAATACATAGAAAAAGTGCAATCACTCTTAAAGTTCATCATCAACCTCACCTAATTAGATGCCAATAATCTGTGGCAAAGTAAAAAGCGTGCCACCTAATAAAGCGCGCCATACATACGGTTAGAAAACAGTGTGTTTCAATGAAAGCTAACTACGGTATGTGATTGCATGCTTTATGTAATATTTTAAGTTATTGTTTTTAAATGAATAGACTTTAAAAAGATATAAAGAAGTGACATAAAGGAGGTTAAGGTGATTGCTATTTAATTAACATTTATTTAATTATAAGTAACAAATAAAATAATTAATAAATTGAACTGTTTTAACTTAAAAATAATGACATAAATATTAAAAACATTCATAAAGGGAAGCGTGTGAACACTTTATCAACAAGAAAATGCCTATTAGTAATCGCGATCACTGCAAGTTTTTCTCAGCAAGTGATAGCACAAGAAAATATTGATGTTGGACCACAAACAAATACAACGTTAGCTAAAAAAGTGGCCAAAACCAAAGAAAAAGTAGAAAAAATTGTTATAACAGGATCTCGTTTAAGACGTGATAGTTTTAGTGTTCCTACACCACTAGTTGTTATGACTCGTGAAGATATTGCTGATACAGGTGTGGGATCGTTAGCTGATATTTTAGTTGATGGTATTCCTTCATTAACTGAAGATATTAGTAATACTAATAGTCAGTCATTAGTTTCGGGTACCGGGCTTTCTACCGTTAATTTACGCGGTTTGGGTGCTAGTAGGACGTTAACATTGATTGATGGGCGTCGTGTTGTTTCAAATAGTTACAGTGGTAATAAAGTAAGTTTAAGTACGATCCCTAGTGGTATGGTGCAGCGCGTTGAAGTTATTACCGGTGGCGCATCTGCAACTTATGGTGCAGATGCGGTATCAGGTGTGGTTAATATAATTACGCAAACTGATAAAGAAGGCTTTAGTTTAAGCGGTCGAACAGGGGAGTCGTTTGAAGGCGGTGCAAAAGAATTCACGATTGATATGGATTACGGTACTTCATTTGATGATGATAAAGGTTACGTCTTTGTTAGCTCTAGTTGGGACCGTGAATTTGGATTAAGTTACTCAGATAGAAAACGTGCCCAATTAGAAGATGTTCATGGCTACGACAGCTCGCTTATGTGTAACACAATGCAAAATGCAGATGGCGATGATGTATGTATGCGTGATCAAACACCCGCCGATTGGGCAAGCAAAAGTGATGGAACTCTAGGAGGCGTATTTTTAGAGTCTAGTAATAATGACACTCAATTTTGGTACGATGGGCAAACGTTACGTGATGATTGGAAAGGTAACGAAGAGCGTTACGGTATTAATTCAAATGAGTATGTTGCGCTCAAAATACCAAATGATAAATTTAGCACTGCCGTAAAACTTAATTACGATATTAACGACTCACTAACAGCATATGCTCAAGTTCAGTTAAGCCTTACTAGTTCTTTCAATAATAAGTCACCAGAAGACGATTATGAAAGTGCCTATGTACCAACTTTTGATGCAGAAACTGGCGATGCTTTAGATGATATTCGACCTGGATATATTCCAATAGATAACCCTTATGTTCCCCAGGAGATGATTGATACTAATCCATATAAAGATCGTATTTATTGGGATAGACGTTTTGGTGAAGTAGGTAATATTACAACCGAAAATAATCGTACAACCCTTCGTACTTGGGCTGGTTTACAGGGAACCGCTTTTAATGATGAGTGGGAATGGGATATGTCGGTAGGCTTTGGTAAATTTCATCAAGAACAGCATCGTAATAACGAACTAAATATAGTCAAAGTAAACCAAGCTTTGCAAGCAGAGCAACTCGAAGATGGTACTATTCAATGTAAAGATGAGCAAGCACGTGCAGATGGTTGTGTTGCATTAAATATATTTGGCGAAGGTTCAATTACACCAGAAATGGCCGATTGGATACGCAGTAGTCCAACAATTAATACCTATATTGAGCAATATAATCTTTTAGGTTACATGACAGGGGATTTATTTAAGCTACCAGCGGGTAATGTATCAGCTGTATTTGGAGGTGAGTACCGCAAAGACACTGTTGATTTACAAACCAGCGAAGAGCTAAAAGTGGGGGGGATCACTTGGAATACAATTCCTGAGTTTAATGAATCAATGGATGTGTTTGAAATATTTAGTGAATTTAGTATACCGCTACTCAGAGAAGTAACTTTTGCTAAGTCACTTTCAGTCGAAACGTCATTACGGTTAGCACAATACAGCGTCGATAGTTTAGACAACGTAGCCAGTTATAAGCTTGGTTTTATGTGGATACCCGTTGAAGGTTATGGCATTAGAGCTAACTATTCACGTTCACAGCGTGCGCCAAGTATCAGTGATCTTTATTCACCTCCTCGAGGTGACTTTGATAGCTTTGATGACATATGCGAAGGTGTAACAGCTACCTCAACAGAAGTTGGCCATGCAAATTGTCGATTAGATCCAACTCTTGCTACTTTAATCTCTGAGGATGAAGCATTTGAGTTGGCAGATGAGAACAATAGTTACTCTCCAAATGCAGGTAATTCAAATGTAAATGTTGAGACATCAGATTCTTACACGTTTGGAATCACAATGGCGCCTGACTTTTTAACAGGCTTCAACCTCGCGATAGATTACTACGACATTTCAATTGAAGATGCGCTTGGAGAAATCCCTAACGAAGAAATATTAGAGCAATGCTATAACTCAAGCCTAAGTTATGGCACCGACAATGCATTTTGTAACGATATTACACGAAACAGTGAAGGCCAGATAACTAAAATTATCCAACGTGTATATAATTTAAACGAAGAAAGTGCGCGTGGGGTTGATATAACATTTTCACAAAAAATGGATCTAAATGATTACGGTTCTTTAACACTAAAAGGTGATTTTAATCACGTTATTGAGCAGTCAACGACTTATGAAGGTAACGATGGTTTAGAGACCTTAAATTATGCAGGTTATTATACATCTCAAGATAAAGGTTCGGTTTCACTTCGATGGAAGCTTGATGAGTTAAGTGTACGCTGGAAAGTCAAATACTTGGGGGGATTCAAAGATGAGCTAGAGACTGATGAAGATGTTAGCGATTATCTGGATGCTGTAGCTGATAATAAGGTCCTTTGTAATACGGGTGATATCGGGTGTATTGAAAACCCAGAGCCATTGTACTTCCAAAATTACGGAACCTACCTAAGACACGATATTTCAGCCTCGTATTCAATGAAAATGGATAAAAACTCTCGTTTGAAAATATCAGGCGGTATCAATAATATATTTGATAATAACGGTTTGTTCCACAAAAGCACTGGTAACTACTACAGTGGTTACGGTGGTGGTGTTGGTCGATTTGGTTTTATAAAAGCTGAATATTCATTTTAATCGACGATAGCTTTATTTAAGTTTTTGCCACAAGGATGTGGTTTCATAAGGTTAAATATGAAACATATATTTTTTTTACTACTGCCTTTATTAGTATGTTCTGGGTTATATGCATTTTTTGAATATGACTTGTACACAAAAAATCAACAAACAACAATTAATGAGTTTTTTGTACTAAAAGACGGGCCTTATATTGCTGAAAGTAACTCTGTATTAGATATAGCTTGGATTTGTAACGATAAGGCGAAACACCAAGCAACAGAATTTAAAAGCATACCAATTTATTTTTCTCAGTGTGGTTTAACCGCAGAGGTAAACACCCTTGAGTTTACTGAAGATATAATTGAATTTACTGGAGTTTCTAAAATAGCGGCTCTAAGTGATTTGCACGGACAGTTTGATTTAATGAAGCAATTATTAACCAATAACAAAATTATAAATAATGAAGGCAAGTGGAGCTATGGGGATGGCCATTTTGTGATTACCGGAGATATATTTGATCGAGGTGATAAAGTAACTGAAATTCTATGGTTTATTTTTGAACTTGAGCAACAAGCTAAGCAAGCTGGTGGCTCTTTGCATTTATTATTAGGTAATCATGAGGTTATGGTACTGAATAACGACTTACGTTACCTGCATGCTAAATATGTCCGCACGGCAAAGTTACTTGATGTAGAATTTGTTAGTCTATTTAATAAGCACACTATTCTTGGTCGTTGGTTACGGAGCAAAGCGGTGTTAGTAAAAATAGATGATTATTTATTTGCTCATGGGGGGTTTCACCCCGACTTTGCTAAAAGTGCAGTGTCATTGCAATCGATAAACACAGTTTTTAAACAAAATTTAGTTAAAGTTGAGCTAGGTAACCCTAGAGAGGGCTTTGCTAAAAAATTACACAAAAAGAACGGGCCTATTTGGTATCGCGGATATTTTAAAGATGATGGTGCAACAGATATAGAAATCGATTTGTTGCTACAACATTTTGAAATTAAAAATATAGTGGTGGGACACACCTCTCAAAAACGAATAGAGTCGCGCTACCAAGGTAAGGTGATCGCTATCGATAGCAGTATTAAAAATGGTGAGTACGGAGAAATTTTATTTATAGAAAATGGTCTATTTAGTCGAGGCACTTTATCAGGCAAACGTTTAGCATTAAATTAAGCTTAATATAAGGGGAGGATTACTTGCTCTTTTTTTATTTTTATTGGAATAGTCAATAATTCATCGTGACTAAATTAAAAACCAGCATTCACCTATCCAACATTTGTGTTTTAATTACTTAACTCATGTAGAATAAAATAATAACTCGTAAACAGTGAAATATTGTTTTTAGATGTAATTGTTTGTATTTTAAATAAAATAGTAAGGTAAGTATTTCATTATGGATGTTGAACAGCCTTTTTTTCTGGGTCCCTATACTGTGCTGCCTCAAGAAGATGCTATTTTAATCAACACTAAAAATAAGCAATCAATTCAACCAAAAGTAACAGAGGTACTTTGCTATTTGGTTTTACATTACCCTCGTGTTGTTTCTCGCGCTGAATTAATTGAGCATGTTTGGGGGAATAATGAACTCGTAGGGGAAAAAGCACTTACTAATACCATCTGGCAAATAAGGCAATGTTTTAAATATCCCAATAATGAAATTTGTGTAATAGAAACAATACGCAAGAGAGGTTATAAGTTATTAGTTAAACCACAAGCCGTTAACGTAGAACAAGCTCCTTCCCTTTCAAGTAAAAACGACAAATCTAATGCTATACCTTGGTTAACCACACTATTTTTAATAACTATAATCATAGGCTTACTTTCTTTTTACTTAGCTCCTAAAAAGGCAGCTAATGCCACTGTTACGCAAATAACTAAAGATCCTGGTAGTGAATTATTTGTTTCACCTTCACCGGATGGTAAAAAAGTGATTTATATATGGGCTAATAATGCAGGGCGTCACTTATATTTAAAAGAGTTAGCTGCACCTCAAGTGCCACCTATACAGCTTACTATTACTAATGCATCCTATAGTCGAGCTGTTTGGAGCCTTGATCAACAATATATTTATTTTTTATCTACAACTGCCTCTAAGTGCTTTGTTATAAAGTTTGAACTAATTAGTAAGAAGGAAACTAAACTAGCTACTTGTCCAGTTACAACTGGAGTTAAATATATTGCAATGTCATCAGATGGAAGAACGCTCGCTTTTAATTCTAAAGTGACAGGAGATATAGAAGACGGCATTTACTTTTTAAATTTAAATAACAATCAAGCAAAGCCTGAGCGGTTTAGTTGTCAAGACAATTGCGCATACAGAGAACGTGATATTGCTTTTTCTCCTAATGGTGAATACGTTGCCGTAGCAAGGCGTGCAAGTAATACTAGCGAAAATATATTTATAGTAAACTTAAAAACCAAAGCTGCTCAGCAAGTTACATTTAAGCATAATGATATTGAGGGGATGACCTGGCATAAAAGTAACGATTTGCTTGTCTTTGGAAGTCAAAAAGCAGATAAGCATTCAGGGTTTATACTTAATTTAAAAACCTTGAAGCAAACACCTTTAAATATATCTGGGTTTGGCTTTCCTAGCTTTTCTGCAGACGGCAGTCTATTTTACCAAAAGCGCCGAGAAACTTACTATATAGCGGGTTACGATCTTTCTACATCGGTTGGTACTAGTATTTATCCCGTTATTGAATCTGAGTTTAGCAATAAATACCCTACTTATTCAGAGGTATCCCAAGAGCTAGCCTATCTATCAAATGAAAGTGGTTATTACGAAGTGTGGCTATCTGATATTTATGGCAGTAATCGCAGGCAGCTTACTAATTTAAAAAAGAATGCTAAATATCCCCTTTGGTCTAATAATGGTAAGAAATTAGTATTTGCGAGTGCAATTAGTAAGAGTGAAAATGAAATTTATGTTTATAATTCAGTAACAAAAAAAATCAATCGCTTAAATATTACATTAGATAAGTTTGGTCGCCCTACTTGGCATCCTAATAACAAAGATCTTGTAATAAGGTTAAATGTAGCTGGAAAACGTGAACTCTATTTATTAGATACTAATACGCTTATGACAAAAAAAGTAACAGATAATAATGGACGTTTTGGCTATATGGATAGTGATAAAATACTCGTATATGTAGATAATAAAAAGGAGTTATATAAGGTTGATATAAATGAACCTCATATGCCTGTAAAACTGCTCGATAGAAAACAGTTTGGTACCCGCTATGGCTGGAGTATACATAACCATGAAGTTTATTTTAAAAGTGGTGATAAAGCAGGGGATTCAATAAAACGTTTTAATATTGGGAAAAAACTATTGACCGATATTTTGTATGTCCCAACAATCTCTATTTTAGATTCAGAGCCTTTTTCTATGATCCCTTTACATAAAAAACTGTTATTTACTAAAAGTCTATCGGAACAATCTAATATTAATCAATTACATCACCCATTATTTAATTGATTTTCAACGAATGAGTAACATAAATGCTTTGCTATTAGTTTGAACAATAGCTAATTGAATATAAAGTTGGCCCTAAGTAGGCTGCCATAAATTAGTTTTAGCTAAATATTTTATAGTGTTACTTAAAAAACAGATAGGGATAAGTTGTGAAAAAGTATGGCTTCTTAGTGTTTATTCTATTATTGACCGGTTGCGAGTCAATATCGCACTTAGCGCCAGTAAGGGATCTCAATAAACTTGCAAAACAAGTAAAAAACAATCCCACCGATGTTAAAGCAATTGAAAAACAAGTAAAAAAAACGCAGCGCTCAATTAAGCAGCAAGTGGGGAGCGTTAGTCAGCTATTAGCAACGTTAGAAAGTGTAGTTAGTCGTAAATGGGGTAAAAAAAATACTCAGCAACCAACACGCAGAAAATATGTAAAATACAGCAATGATTACCAAGCACGCGCTGTTATTGATTTTGACCGTAATATGGTACAGGTCGAAACCATAGCCACTAAAAATACCAATTCGCTTCTAACTCAAGCAATTGTAATGACATTATTGACCTCAAGTGATCCACATAAAACAGACATTTTTACCAGTGAATCGCCTATTTTAGGGGATGAACCTTTTTTGTATCAACAAGTGCTTGATGAAGACGGGCTCCCCATAAAATACCAATGGCGGGCAAATCGTTTTGCTCGTTACTTAGTAGACACTAAGGTACAAAAAAAACGTAGTGATGGTCATTCAATTACATCGGTATCTTTTCCTCTGGTAGAACAAAACGCTCACTTACGAAAGCAAAAATACAGTGATTATGTATTGGCTGCGGCAAAGAAATACCAAATATCTGCGTCGCTTATCTACGGTATTATTGAAACAGAGAGTCACTTTAACCCTTACGCAGTAAGTTCTTCAAATGCGTATGGTTTAATGCAAATAATTCCATCGCGCGCAGGAAGAGACGTCTATCAAAAAATAAAGAAAATACCAGGGGAGCCGAGTAAAGAAGTATTGTTTGATCCTAAAAGAAATATAGATATTGGCAGTGCGTATTTAAGTGTACTAAAAAATAGCTATTTAAATAAAGTACAAACCAAACAAAACCAACATTACGCCATGATTTCTTCATATAACGGTGGCGCAGGCAATGTACTAAAAATATTTAATTCAAATAGAACAATCGCATTTTCAAAAATTAACCAATTAACGTCGAGCCAGTTTTATAAAATACTCACAACTAAGCACTCTAGAGCTGAATCGAGACATTACTTAGAAAAAGTGACCGTAGCAGAAAAAGCATATCAATAAGTTTCAAATTTATTTGTTATTGATAAACAAACCATAGCTGAATTCCTGTTTTGGTTCAATCGGTTACTTCAATTTCAGGTGAAATATTAAAAGGAGGTTTGGTGCTATTTTAACTGCCGTTTAAAGGCTGTTACTGGTTTTTGAGTGGCTAGGTTGAGAGGGAGTGGATTTACTTTCTTTGTGTGTTTTTTTAGGCTGTGTATCTTGTTTACTTTCAAAACATTGGCATTTAAGTGAATATTATTTAGGTGCTTGAAAATACATAAGCCCTATGATGAATCAGCTTCCTTGCTGCATTAAAATAACGGAACAACGCTACTAAAATCTGCGGTGGAAAATAAGTATTAGTGCTCATCAGCGTGTGTTGTTATCTGTTAATTAGCTATCTTCATTAGAGTTGCAGTTATGACAGCCGTTGCACTAATACATGCTACTAGTAGTGGGACTATAACCTTCCATCGCTCAAAGTTTGAAACCTGCCTATCATGAATTTCAATAGCAACTTCTATTAATTTTTGCACTAAACTCGGCTCTAATCGCTCACGTATTTTCTTACCATTTTTGGTTTCGTAAGATGCTACGTAACGAGATACTAAAGAGACCCTATTTATTTTATCTTCCTCATCTCTAACACGAAATAGCTCAGGGTGGGATTTTGATAGCTCTACCCAAGAATTCGCAGACCTTGGAATTAGTTTTAGTTCTTCAATTAAGCCTTCTTCACTACGACTTGTATTTCGATGGAATGCTAATACCTGAATTAGTGCGATGACTTCGCCTAGCCGATGCTCTTTTAAGTACTCTTTTGACATTGCAATATATCCCCATGGCTCATAAATAATGAAGTGTTAGGTTGGATTGGAATCTCGTTTTTACACCGAAGGATAAGGCATGACCTATTGGTAACTATACCTTCGCTAATTACGCCACGAAAAATCAGTTATTCCTCTTGTTCTTCTTTTTCACTCTTAGCCGCCATTTTAAACGCCACAATAACCAATCCAAACATAGCAAACGGCAGTGCTGCCAACATGTATTCAACCACATTACTGTCTTGAAAGTTTGCTTGTAGTAAAAAGTGACCTGCTACGCACATTAAAATAACCACTAATAAAATGGGTAGTAACATGAGTTCTTTTTTTGATGAATGGTTTTTCATTGAATACGAGGCTATAGCTAAAAATAATGCGCCATTGTAATGAGCTTGTTTAGGCTTGGCAAATACCGCAGAATTTTTTAATTAATGATATGATTAGCGTCAAACAATTGGGCAAGTGTTATTGGGAATAAAGTGAAAAGTAACTTAAAACAAGTTTACCTCGTTGGCGGTGCAGTGCGCGACAAACTGCTAAATATAAAATCAAAAGATAACGACTATGTAGTGATTGGTGAAACGCCTGATACAATGCAGTCGCTCGGTTTTGTACCAATAGGTAGCGACTTTCCGGTTTATTTGCACCCAAAAACAAAAGAAGAATATGCACTAGGGCGCACAGAGCGCAAAAGCGGCAAAGGCTATACTGGCTTTGTGGTTGATGCAAGCCCAACTGTTACGCTAGAAGAAGATTTAGCAAGGCGTGATTTAACCATAAATTCAATGGCGCTTGATGAAAACGGCGATATTATTGACCCGTTTAATGGTCAAACTGACTTACAAAATAAAATACTGCGCCATACCACCGCTGCATTTGTAGAAGACCCTGTACGGGTACTGCGTATTGCCCGTTTTTTAGCGCGCTATGGCAGTGATTGGCGTATTCACCCAAGTACGTATGCATTGATGCGCGAGCTTAAAAATAAAGGTGAGCTAAATCATTTAGTACCTGAGCGCGTGTGGCTTGAAACCGAAAAAGCACTTGGCGAAAAACACCCAGAGCTTTATTTTGAAGCATTGCAAGGCTTGGGTATTTTCCCAGAGCTTGAGCGCATGGTTAATGTACCGCAGCCAGCAAATCATCATCCTGAAGGGGATGTATTTGTGCATACTATGTTGGTACTTAGACGCGCCGCAGATTTAAATTTTGATTTGGAAACTCGTTTTGCAGCGCTGACTCATGACTTTGGTAAGGCGCTTAGTTTTAAAAAGTATGGAAATTTACGTGGGCACGAACGCGAAGGTGTTGCAATTATTGAGGCGTTTTGTGAGCGCTTAAAAGTGCCTAATCGCTTTCGCAATGTTGGTGTACTCACCAGTGATAATCACACCCTTTGCCACACAATTGATCAGTTAAGGCCGCAAACCGTTCACAAGCTAATAGTGACTAACTTAAATGCTTTGGTGCATCCGAATCGTTTTATAGCGTTTACTCAAGCGTGCCAATGTGATGCGCAAGGCCGTGGTGAAACATTGGTTGATAAGCCATACCCGCAAGCAGCTAAACTGCGAGCAATTCATACTGAGCTGCAAAAAATGGATAAGAAGCAAGTAGTGCAAGATGCGCTTAAAAATGGCAAAAAAGGCCCTGAAATAGGCGAAGAAGTAAAACTAGCAGAAATAAACTGCATTAAAGCATTTTTACAAAGCGAGAAATTGGAAGCTCAACAACGTTAGGCTGAGTTAAATTAAATAGTGTGACACGCCTTCGTTTTTAGGTATGTCGGGTTTTCGAAGTTCTTTATAATTAGCGTTCTTTGGTTTTACATTTTCAGATTTAGGCTTTTTAGATGGCCTATATAGGTCAAAAATAAAGTCTAGCTCTTCACGTTCTAGTAATTCTTTCATAAAGTAATCTCCTCAATAAGCAACTAGGGTATGGTCGTTCGACTGAATTAAAAGTGAATAGTTACATATGAAGTTGTACTAAATTGTAATCGGCAGGTTTTAAGGGGTGAGAGGGGTTTGTTTGTTAATTTATATGGAGTTAAGGTAAATTAAATTAACTCTTTTTAACTAAAAATATACAGCTTAATTTATTACGTACTTACTATTTGCATATAATGCTGTGGCTATAAATATAACGGTATAAATACAGCCCTAACCATTTACTAACGGCAGTGTTACGGTAAATACGACACCATCAGCTTGTTCGTTGTTTTGCGCAGTTACGCTGCCTTTATGGTAATCGCACACCAGCCTTACTATATAAAGCCCTAACCCCAAATGTGGCTGTTGCTGCATTTGCTGGCTACGTACCGACACCATTGAATCAAAAATATGCTCAGTTAATCCTTCGGGTAAAGCAGGGCCTGTGTTTCTCACAGTTAATATTACTTTATTTTCGCTCTGCTTAAGGCTTACATTAATAGCCGTATTGGCTTCACTGAACTCCAGCGCGTTATTAATAAGTTTATCAAGCAGCTGAGCTATAAACTCCGGTGCACCTTGCATAGATAATTTGTTTTGGCCTACATCAAGCGTAAATAACTGGTTTGGGTAAGTAAGCTGATAGCCTTGCATGCAGCCATTTATTACTTTTTGTAAATCAAAAGGCTCAGGCTCGTTGCTTTGAATACTTTGCTCAAGGCGAGTGGCTTCGCTCATGGTGGTTATTATTTTCCCTAAGCGTTCAACGCCCTCACTGGCGCGATCGAGGTATTTTTGACTCAGCTCGTTTTGTGGCAAGCTTTGTAAGTTCTCGAGTGACGAGCGCACTACGGCAACCGGCGTGCGCAGCTCATGTGATAACCGCGACGACATGTTTTCTAAGTAATCGGTATAGCCACCAAGTCGGCTCACAATGTTTGAAAAACTACGTGATAGGTCGCCAATTTCATCGTTAGCGTCGCTGTAATTAATACTGCCGGTAACACGCCCTTGTGCATCAATCGCTTGCTCAGCAGTATCGCGCAGTCGCCTAATTCGGTTTGATATACGTGAGGCAAAAAAGAACAAGGTGACAGTACCAATTAGCATCACAGCTAAAATAACGTTAAAGAGTTTTTCGAGCGATTTGTTACGCAGCGTACGTACGCCGTTTGTGGTTTCCTCTGCTATTACCGCGCCAATTACTTGGTCTTGGATCCAAATAGGGTAAGCGGCCGATAAAATAACGGCTTTACTGTCGGGTGTTAATCGCCAAGACGATGCTGGTTGTCCTTTTAATGCTTTCGCTAAATGTGTGCCCTGCATAGAGGCTACATCGTGCAGGGTATCTAAAAACTCATTTTCGGGGCGCGTTAATATTTTATAGTAAATAGGGTGTAAGTAATTTTGCTCAAAGCGCTGCCACCAAGTTTCAGGTGCTTGGTTAGCAAGCCCATCAGCCCATACGCCATCTGCATTTTGAATAGTACCCGATTGCGCAAGTACGCGATGATGGTTATCGACCACCCAAATGCGGCTACCACTGTGGCCCATGCCTTTTAAAATACGGCTAATTTCTGGAGAAGGGACTAATACTGAGCCTAAATCGTTTGGGTTATTTAAGTTTGAGGTCGACATTATTTTAGGCTCTAACAATGCCTCTTTACTATCTACGTCAACAATAGCAAAGCCAAGTTTGTTGCCTAGCATGCTAATAGGAAAGCGCAGCTCTACGTTATAACCTGATTCGGTACTTTCAAAATAGCCCTGAATTTTTGTAAAAGGGGCTTTGGTATTTGCATCAAACGCATTAACCCAGCCATCTTGGCGTGGCGCAATTATATAGGTATTAAATTGGCCGTCAGGTGTTTTTAAGCCAATTTGTAAATAATCGTTATTGGTAATACTTAAGCTATTTTTAGCGCGATAAATAAGGGTATTGTCGGTTACTTTAAATACGGCGTATAAGTAGTTATCAAATTTTCCCACCATATGATAAAACGATAAGTCACGGGCTTGATGTTTGTTATCTGTTTTTTGTAAGTAGCGCTTATCGTAATGCCAAAATAGCGGTTGGTAGCTGTCCCAATCGTTAAGTTTACCGTCGAGCTGAATAGGATTTTTAAGATTATAAGCGTATAAATCGCGGCCTTTTACTACTTGGTCTAAAAAGTTGGTTTGCTCGTCAAATAATGCAGGGCGCTCATGCAATGCGGTAGCAAGTGCGCGAGTGGTGCCTACGAGGGTTTTTTCTTGGCCTTGGCGTAAAAACTTTTCCATTTCCCATACGTACTCGTAGCCAAGCCACGGCAGCAAAAACAAAAAACATGAAAGCAATATAAATTTACTGCGCAGACCAAATCGTAGCATTAGTGTTGTTCCCACCGATAGCCCATGCCATACACGGTATCTATGCAATCAAAGGTGCTGTCGAGTGCTATAAACTTTTTACGAATACGTTTTACGTGTGAAGTAATAGTGCTGTCGTCTACATAAATTTTAGCATCGCTCATTAAATCGTTACGGCTTTTAACATGGCCTGGTCGCTGGGCGAGTGAATGCAGCATCCAAAATTCGGTTACGGTTAAATCAACTAATTGTTGCTGCCAAAATACCTGCATACGTTGCGTGTCGAGCGTTAACTGCCCGCGTGCTATGAGGGCGTTTGCATCAGCGGGTTGTTCAAGTGCTTCCATTCGGCGAAACAGCGCACCAATACGTGCAGCCAAGTGAGCCAAGCTTATGTCTTTTGTTAGGTAGTCGTCGGCGCCCATGCGCAGGCCGCATACGGTATCTATTTCGCTATCGCGGGCGGTTAAAAAAATAATAGGCAGTGTTTTAGAAAGCGATCGCAATGTTTGGCACAGTAAAAAACCACCATCTATTTCATGGCCTAGACCAATATCAACAATGGCTAAATCGGGCAGGGCATTTTTAAATTCAGCTTCAGCGCTGGCGCGATCGGCAAAGCCACTGACTTGGTAGCCCTGTGCACTCAGCATTTCTATGTAGTTTTCGCGGATTGCGGGTTCATCTTCAACGATGGCTATTTTTTTCATTTTAATCATTATCCTATCGGCTCTGTTGTGCACTATATCGAAGTTTTTAAGCTAAGTAAGGTTAAAAAGGCAATTGCCATTTTTTTGCCACAATTGCTCAGCAGTTTGCCATTTTTGATCCCCTTTGCTGCCACTTGAGCTTGTTTTAATACACCCATCAAAACAAAACATCACAAATTAAAAAGTAAGTTTAAGGATCAAATCATGAAGAAGACATTAATTGCGTTAACACTCGTTGCTAGTTTTTGTACTCCAGCAATTGCCTCAACATCTAACACGCCATCAAAAGAAGCCCATAAAGAAACGGCTATTGGTTTAGGTGCAGGCGCTATTATTGGCGGCGTAGTGGGCGGGCCAATTGGTGCGTTTATTGGGGCATTTGCCGGTGGCTTAATAGGTGATTCAAAAGTAGCTGATAACAAAATTGCAGAGCAAGAGCGTGCAATTACGGTCATGAAAGAAAAAACCAGCGATTACCAACACGTGCTTAACCACAACAATATGTTAGAGCAGCAGCTAGAAGTGCTTGCCAATCAAAATGAGCAGTTAACTCAAGTTCAAATTAATAACTTATTGGCGATGACGGTGCAATTTAAAACAGGTTCAAGTGTTATTGCCCCGCATTTTGCACTGCAGTTAGACCAACTGGTTACCTTGTTAAACAACCAACCACAACTCGCACTTGATTTAAGTGGCTTTGCCGATCAACGCGGCGACGAGCAAGCCAACCTTTTACTTTCTAAAGCGCGTGTAGATGCCGTGCAAAGCTACTTAATAAAACATGGTGTAAGCCATAAACGATTAAGCACGCAAGCATTTGGCGAGCAACAGACATTGACAAGTAGCAACACAGTAGAAGATAACTTTTTTGATAGACGTGTAACGCTTACCACTCGCTCAATGAATCCAGTAAATGGCCAAACGGCGAGTAACTAAATCTAACTGAATCTAAGTAAAATAAAGCGTTCGATGGAGTGATTTTATGTTGAGTAAACCAACCAAAATGCTTACGAAATTAAGCATTTTTATATTCATAGCGATTGTGCTGTTAGCAAGTTTTAAAAGCCATGCGCAATCACCCAAGTTAGAGCTTTTTGATAGTAATGGTGCGCCAGCAAGCCCAGCAATAATATTAAAAAGCGACGCCAATATGACCTTAACCGGCCTAATTAATCATGTTGTAGTAACGCAAACCTATCAAAACGAAAACCCGTTTGCAGTCAACGCGCGCTACGTTTTTCCATTGCCTGATGAAAGCGCCGTACATGCCATGACGATGCGTATAGGTGAGCGAGTCATTAAAGGCCAAATTGATAAAAAAGTGGAAGCCGAAAAAAAATACGAGGAGGCTAAAAAAGCAGGTAAGCAAGCGGCCCTTGTACGCCAGCAACGCGCCAATATGTTTATTACTAATGTGGCGAATATTGGCCCTGGTGAGCAAGTGATTATTGAGCTTGAGTATCAAGAAATAATTGATTACAGCAGCGGCACATTTGCTATTAGGTTTCCTACTACCATTACACCGCGTTATCACGCGATTAGTGGTGAGGTTGAGGTTAATACTCAAAATCAAGCGCACGTTAACTCACTCCTAACGGGATGGTTAAGCCCTGTTTACAGTATTAAAAGCAGTACTCAAAATGATAACGTACCAAGCAGCCAATTTAGCTTAAACATTAATATAGACGTAGGCTTAGAGCTGGTGGATATCAATTCTAAATTTCATAATGTTGATGTACAAAACACTGCGTTTGGACAATATAAAATAGCCTTAAATGAGACAAATGCAGTTAATCGCGATTTTGTACTTGAGTTTAAACCGCTGCAAAAAGAGCAGGCTCAAGCCGCATTTTTTACTCAGCAGTTTGAAAATGGTGATCGATACGGGCTTGCTATGCTAATGCCACCAGGGGATCACTTTACACAAACTCAGCGCTTACCTCGTGAAATGGTATTTGTAGTTGATACGTCAGGCTCTATGCACGGGCAATCTATGGAGCAAGCTAAAAAAGCCTTGTTTTATGCACTTTCATTACTTGATAGCGACGACAGCTTTAACATTATTGGTTTTGACAACATAGTAACTCCAATGAGCGATAAACCACTAATAGCCAGTGACTTTAATTTGCGCCGTGCAGAGCGATTTATTTATAGCCTAGAGGCCGACGGCGGCACTGAAATACAAGGTGCGCTTAATGCCGTACTTGATGGTAGCGAGTTTGATAGTTTTGTACGCCAAGTTGTATTTTTAACTGATGGCAGCGTAAGTAATGAAGATGCATTATTTAAAAATATTCAAAGTAAGTTAGGCGATAGCCGCTTATTTACAGTGGGTATTGGCAGCGCACCTAACAGCTTTTTTATGCGCCGAGCAGCAGATATAGGTAAAGGCTCATTCACGTTTATAGGCAGCACAAGCGAGGTGCAACCTAAAATGCAGCAGTTGTTTGATAAGCTAGCACATCCGGCTATTACTAATTTGGCACTAAGCGATGAAAGCGGTAACAACTTAGATTTTTGGCCATCACCACTACCTGATTTATATTTTGGCGAGCCTATCATGGTCGCTATAAAACTTAATAATGCTAAAAATGTGGTACTTGCTGGGCAAGCAGCACAAGGGCCTTTAAGTATTAAATTAAGTACACAAAATAGTTCAAGCGCTCAAGGTATAGCAAAACTGTGGGCGCGCCAAAAAATCAAGTCATTACTTTTATACAACGAGCAAAGTACAGTTAAAGATGAAGTACAGGATCTTGCGCTTACTCATCAATTACTTAGTCCGTTTACTGCTTTTATAGCGATTGAACAAACTCAAATAAAAGAAGTGGCAGAGCAAACGGCGCAAGCTACTAATGCATTACCACAAGGTATGGCAATGCGTTTACCGCAAACCGATGGGCAAAGCAGGTTACATATATTACTAGGCTGTATTTTATTATTGGGATTTAGCGCGCTTAAAATAAATCGAGGGCTTAAATTAAGCAGGGCACGTAAATGAAAAAGTGGCTAAGCGTGGGCTTACTAATAGCTGGGCTTGGATTATTTGGTCACGGCGCTTATATGCAGGCAAAAGCGTGGCTTGCTCAAGTATTAATTGAGCAAGCATGGCAAGAGGCGCTTAAATCACCCGGCACTAAAGTAAAACCGTGGTATTACGCCGACAGCTACGTTACTGCAAAGCTTGATTGGCCAAGTCATAATAAAACATTAAGTGTATTGGCTGGAGCGAGTGGCCGTAACTTAGCGTTTGCGCCTAGCCAATTTTTACCCGCAGGAGAGCTTGGCGGAAAAGAGTTTGGAAACGAAAAGGGCGCGCTAATAGCCGGGCATAACGACACCCACTTTGCATTTTTACAAAACGCCAAAGTGGGAGAGGCGTTTACTTTGCAACTGCAAAGTGGGGTGATTCAAAATTATAAGGTAACGGGGATTGAGGTTATTCATCAATCCCAAAACTCATTTTTACAAACACCTGGGCTGTATTTGCTTACCTGTTACCCTTTTGATTCGCTTGCCTCGGGTACTGATTTAAGATTGCTTGTATCTGCGCAAATGTCTTCGCCTGATTCGCTAAGCGGTATATCCACCACGAGTTCTTGATGGCGCTGGCTTACCATTACGCCAATAAATACCACAAATATGCTCAGCCATTGCCAAACGTTGAGCACTTCGCCCAAAATAATAGCTGACAAAATAAGTGTAAAAATAGGAATTAAATTAGAGTACGCAGCAGCGGTTAATACCGATACCTTGCTAATTGCATAGTTGTACATGCCATACCCGCCAAGGGTTACACACGAACCTAAATACAAAATGCTCATAAGCGCGGTTAAGTCGTGTTGGTTTTCGCTTGGTAGGTCGATAAAAAACAAAAACGGCGCAAAAAACAAGCTGCCGCTAATACCTTGCAACGCAATTAAAGTCAGGGGCGAGTAGCGATTAGCTAAATGTTTAATACTTACGGTATAAAATGCAGCGCACACCATAGCCATAAGCTCTAAAAAGTTACCCAGTAACGGATTAGGTGCCTGCTCAGAACTGGGTGAAAGAAGCGTAAGTAAAATACTGCCGCCAATACACAGCGTAAAGCCGACAACAATGGCTTTGCTTATATGTTCTTTAAGTAATACAAAGGCAAGCAGCGCAATAATAATAGGCAAGCAAGAGACAATAACACCGGCCTGCGAGGCTGATGTGTATTCCATTGCATGGCCTTCAAATAAAAAGTACAAGCAAGGCTCAGCAAGCGACATACCCACTAAATACTTCCAGTCACCTTTTAAGTACTCAAACCGAATAACGTAGCGCCATAAACAAAGCGACAAAACTAACGTGGTGAGCATGCGTAAAAATATCACCAATGCAGGGTCGTAAATGGCAATGGCGTATTTGAGCGCAATAAAAGAGCTGCCCCATAAAAAGGTGGCAATAATTAAACATAAACTGGCAGGCATAGAGAGTAATTTACATAATTTAATAAAATCAGATCCTAGCATGAATATTTTTAACTTGTTCAAAAATACCGAGCTGGTATAAATTAATTCATCTTTAATTAATCAGTAGTAAAAAGCACATGCAAAGGGAACAGGTAATAGTTGTAAAGCTTGGTACAAGCGTACTCACTGGCGGCACCGATAAACTAGATAAAGCACATATGGTTGAATTAGTACGCCAATGCTGCGAGCTTAAAAAGCAGGGGCATCACGTTATTTTAGTATCGAGCGGCGCGGTTGCTGCTGGGCGCGAACAACTATTAAAACCCTGTGGCAGAAGCTTAATTGATAAACAAATGCTTGCTGCAATTGGACAAGGTCAACTTATTCATATTTGGCAGAGCCTATTTGCTTTATACGGTGTAAACGTAGGGCAAATGCTACTTACTCGCGCCGATGTAGACGACAGAGAGCGCTACCTTAATGCCCGCGATACACTCAATGCGTTATTAAATTACGACGTTGTACCCATCATTAACGAAAATGACGCAGTCGCAACCAGTGAAATAAAAGTAGGCGACAACGATAATTTATCGGCACTTGTCGCTATTTTGGCTAATGCTAATAAGTTACTGCTACTTACCGATCAAGAAGGGTTATTTACCAGCGATCCGCGCACAAACGCCGATGCCACCCTCATTGGCGAAGTAACACATATAAACGATGAGCTGCGCCAACTTGCTGGTGGCAGTGGTACAAACTTAGGTACTGGCGGCATGGCAACCAAATTACAAGCAGCCGACATCGCAAGGCGTGCAGGTGTTGAAGTTATTATTGCTAAAGGCGCAGGTAAAAACGTTATTTTAAAATGTATGAGTGACGAGTTACCAGGTACACGCTTTTTAAAACTCACCGCTCCAAAAGATGGCCGTAAAAAATGGCTACTCGCTGGGCCTAAAAGTACCGGCCAAATTGTTATAGATACAGGTGCTATTGCAGCGCTGCAAAATAAAGGCGCAAGCTTACTTGCTAAAGGCGTTACTAATGCATTTGGACGTTTTGAACGCGGTGATTTAATTGATTTAATAGATAATAAAAATCAAGTGATTGCACGGGGCTTAACGCGCTTTAGTAGTACCGAGGTAAACAAAATAAAGGGTGCTCATTCTAGTCAAATAGGCCAATTACTCGATTACGATAGTGGCGCAGAAGTACTTCATAGGGATGATATGGTATTGCTATAGAAGCACTTTTAGTAAATTAAATTACGTGAGTGTAATTCTCGCAGTATTACACTTTTTTGATTGTAAATTTGTGCTAAAATCTGGCTCCTTAAATTGTTGTAAGCAGAGCACAGAACATGAAATTAGTTCGTTGGTTTTTAGGTTGTATAATCTTATTCTTTAATTTTGTATTTACTCCTCGCAGTAAAAAGCGCGCAAGCGACGAGCAAGCACAGCTTGATCTGCAAACCTCACAATTTAAACTGTATCAATTTAAAGCATGCCCGTTTTGTGTAAAAGTACGTCGCGCCATTAAACGCGAAGGCTTAAACATAGAAACGCGTGATGCAAAAGACAATGAGCAATATCGTCAAGAGCTACTAGAGCAAGGCGGTAAAGTTAAAGTTCCTTGCCTGCGTATAGAGAAAAACGGTCAAGTACAATGGCTGTATGAATCAAACGATATTATTGCTTACTTAAACAAAGTAGCTGCATAAACCACTTTTATTATCTCACTTATTTAAAGAGAATATACCATGACAATTCGCACCCGTGTTGCCCCGTCGCCAACTGGTGACCCGCATCTTGGCACCGCTTATATCGCCTTATTTAACTACTGTTTTGCTAAACAACAAGGCGGTGAATTTGTACTTCGTATAGAAGATACAGACCAAGTACGTAGCACGCCAGAGTCTGAACTTGCGATTATGGATAGCCTACGTTGGTTAGGGCTTGAGTGGGATCATGGTCCTGATGTGGGTGGCGAATTTGGTCCTTACCGTCAATCTGAGCGTAGCGATTTATATAAAAAATACGCGCATCAGTTAGTTGACGATGGCAAAGCGTTTTACTGCTTTGCAACAAGCGAAGAGCTTGATCAAATGCGTGAAGAGCAAATGGCAGAAGGCTTGCGCCCTAAATACGACGGTCGTGGTTTAAACCACACAGATGAAGAAATTAAAGCAAACTTAGCGGCAGGCAAACCTTACGTTATACGTATGAAAATCCCAAGCGAAGGCACATTTAAGTTTAACGACTACCTACGTGATGAAATTGAGATCCCGTGGGAAAACGTAGACATGCAAGTGTTATTAAAAGCAGATGGTTTCCCAACGTACTTTTTAGCGAACGTAGTTGACGACCACCACATGCAAATTAGCCATATTTTCCGTGGTGAAGAATGGATTAACTCAGCACCTAAGTTATTAAAACTTTACGAAGATTTTGGTTGGGAAGCGCCAGTACTTGGTCACTTACCATTACTACGTAACCCAGATAAATCAAAGCTGTCTAAGCGTAAAAACCCAACATCTATTAATTACTATAAAGAAATGGGTTACCTGCCAGAAGCCGTACTTAACTACTTAGGTCGTATGGGTTGGTCAATGCCTGATGAGCGTGAAAAGTTCACACTTAATGAGATGATTGAAAACTTCGACATGAAGCGCGTATCGCTTGGTGGTCCAGTATTCGACGTAGATAAATTAAGCTGGTTAAACGGCATGTGGATCCGCGAAAACCTAACCGACGAGCAGTTAATTCAGCGCTTTGTTGATTGGAAGTTTAACGGCGAAATGCTCGCTAAAATATTACCAGAAGTTAAAACACGTATTAATACGCTGTCGGATATGGTTGAGCTTGCAGGGCACTTTGTAGGTGGTATTCCAACTTACGATCCTGCGCTATTAACAGCCGGCAAAGCAGACGAAAACGTGATTCGCCAAGCGCTGCAATTTTTTGTATGGCAGCTTGAAGGTTTACGTAGCTTTGAAAAGCCAGCTATTTTTGCAATTGCAAAAGAAGTTGCAACATTCCACGAGCTTAAAATTAAAGACTTTTTAGAGCCAATTTTTGTCGCAATTACAGGCAAAACATCAAGTACGTCAGTGCTTGATGCAATGGAAATATTGGGGTCTGACTTATCACGTGCTCGTTTACGTGTAGCCCTTGCTCATTTAGGTATTTCTAAAAAGCAGGCTAAAAATATAGAGCGTGCGTACCGCGAATACCCAAGTGCATAATTGCTAAACAATGTACTTTTAAAAGCCGAGCTTTATTAAGCTCGGCTTTTTTGTTTCAGGCTGTTTAGCTATATAACATCGTATTTTGATATTGTTTAGCCTAAGTATTCATAATTTACTAAATGCTACAATAAGGCATATAAACTCATAGGAGGCAGTATGATTGCAACCGTTAAAAACAAAGCTATTTTTAGCAGTAATACATTCTCGATAAACCTTGTTACTTACCCAACTAATCACAGCGTAATGAACCATATTGATCCCGTGCAGCAAGGGCGCTATTACAAGCTCAATTTTGTATTAGAGCAACCTAAAACAGGTGGGGTATTTAAATGCTCAAAATGCATTATAAATTTATTTAATCGTGTGTATTTGTTTAGACCCGATAAGTACGAACACAGCGTATCTAAAATCGAGTCTGGAAAGCGCGTACTACTTAGCTTTGCGCTTAATATATAATTTGCACTTTTACTTATTGATAGTCGTAGGCTTGTCCGCTACATAAAACAGATAAGTCGCAATACGATACAGACGTTTCGCTACAAGAGTTAATAGTAAAAGCATTCCCGCCTCTGCGCATGGCATCAGCTTTAAGTAAATCGATAGCATTTGATTTAGAGCGATTGTAACTTACATTATTGCTACCCATACCGTCGCCATCACAGCTTTCACCTTCTATTCGCCCTAAAAGGGTAGCGCCACTTTCGTGTGCTTCTTGGTCGCTATAAAACTGCTGTAAATCTCTTTTATTAACATAGGTGCCAATTTCTTGAGATAAAACGCCGTTGTCTATATCTGTATGAAAAGTAACGCCAGAACAGCCAGTTAACACGAACACCACACTCATTATTGTTATAAAACGCCGCATATTTATTAGTCCCTTAATTTATTTAATACCAATCTGCTTATATATGGGCTATTTAACGTTAAGAAAATTACGCTAAAACTAGGCAAATATTTTTGTATCTAGTTGTTCTAAATAAAAA